>RQCD01000076.1 GCA_008668455.1 Clostridia bacterium | reverse complement strand
TTGGCGCTTACGCCTTTATAGATTTTACGTACCCTTGCAATTACCTTGGGTGCAAGCGTTTCCCCCTTTTGATATAATCCAAATTCCTTTTGCAGTCCCTTTTCAGCGGAAAGATTCTTAACAAAGGATCGGAACATCACTGCACGCGGGTCAGAAATGGAATAGACGGCATGTCCCATGCCGTAGATCAGACCGGCATGGTCAAATGCTTCCTTATTTAGCAGCTTGGATAAATAGTCCTCTACAGCGTCATCATCTGTCCAGTCGGACACGTTCTGCTTCATATCCTCAAACATTTGCACTACCTTGATATTCGCACCGCCGTGACGTGGTCCTTTCAGAGAGCCTAATGCAGCAGCAATGGCAGAATAGGTATCTGTTCCGGACGAGGTGACAACATGGGTGGTAAAGCTGGAATTATTTCCGCCGCCGTGCTCGGCATGCAGCACCAATGCCATATCCAGCACGCGTGCCTCTAAATCGGTATACTGACTGTCTGCACGCAAGAGATGCAGAATATTTTCTGCTGTGGAAAGCTCCGGTCTGGGTGCGTGAATAAAGAGACTTGCGCCGTCGTGATAATGCTTGTATGCCTGGTAGCCGTAAACCGATAGCTGCGGAAAGAGCGCTAAAAGCTGCAAACACTGCCGCAGAACGTTGTCGTCCGCTGTGGAATCAGCATTGTCGTCATAAGCATATAGCGTCAAAACGCTTCTGGAAAGGGTATTCATCATGTCCCGGCTGGGCGCTTTCATAATGCTGTCCCGGACAAAGCTGGTAGGGAGGGTGCTGCGGTAGGTTGCCAGCAGCTCTTTAAAATTCTTCAGCTCCTCCTCGTCCGGAAGTCTGCCGATGATCAGAAGATAAGCAACCTCCTCAAATCCAAACCGTTTTTCTGAAACAAATCCATGAATAATATCCTTAATATTAATGCCGCGGTAAAAAAGCTCTCCCTCACAGGGGACTTCCTTTCCGTCTTGCATAATATGGGAGCGGATATCACTGATTTCAGTTAAACCGGTCAGCACACCTTTTCCGTTTAAATCGCGCAGACCGCGCTTTACGTCATATTTACGGAATAATTCCGTGTCAATTGGTTTTAACTCGCGGTATTGGGGGGTAAAGTATTGAAATTGATCCTGTGTATTCAAGATAGTTCCGCCTCCTTTAATTATATACATATATTAATGTTAACGGAAAAATATCCATTTGTCAATGAACAGATTGTTAATTTTGTGAAAATTGCATGGACGATATGACAGATCAATTCATCAAATTTGAAAAAAACAGGATATTTTTTATAAATTGCTTGACGAGCGGACGGTTTTGCGCTATAATAAATCTAATACCGGTTGACTTTGGCAATCAAAAAAGTCGAATGCTGGTTGATTTTTAAAATGTGTATTTTTTTGGAGGTTTTCTAATGAGAGTTTATAATTTTTCGGCAGGTCCGTCCATGCTTCCGCAGGCGGTTTTGGAAAAAGCACAGAAGGAAATGGTGGAATACGGCACATCCGGTATGTCTGTAATGGAAATGAGCCACCGTTCCAAGGATTATGATGCCATTATCAAGGGTGCAGAGGTATTGGTTCGGGATTTGATGAATGTGCCGGATAATTACAAGGTACTGTTTTTGCAGGGTGGAGGATCCAGTCAGTTTACGATGGTTCCGATGAATTTGGGAAATAAAAACAGGAAGTGTGATATTGTCATCACCGGTCAGTGGGCAAAAAAAGCTGCCCAGGAGGCAGAACGCTATATTGAGGTGAACCGCATAGCATCCTCGGCGGACAAAACGTTCAGCTATATTCCAAAGCTTGATCCTGCAATGTTTTCTAAGGATGCAGACTATTTCTATATCTGCATGAATAATACGATCTACGGAACAAAGTATCATGAGCTTCCGGAAACCGGAAATGTGCCTTTAGTGGCAGATATTTCATCTATGGTGATGTCCGAGGTAATTGATGTATCGAAGTTTGGACTGCTGTTTGCAGGCGCACAGAAGAATTTAGGACCTGCCGGTGTGACGCTGGTAATTGTCCGGGAGGATCTGATCGGCAATCAGATGGATATTACGCCGACCATGTTCAATTACAAGATTCATGCAGATAATGATTCACTCTATAACACACCGCCGACATACGGTATTTACGTATTAAAGTTAGTGCTGGAATGGATTAAAGAGCAGGGTGGTGTAGCAGCCTTGCAGAAGATCAATGAGAAAAAAGCAAAGATTCTTTATGATTATTTAGATCAATCCAAGCTGTTCCGCGGAACGGTTGTTCCGGAGGATCGTTCGCTGATGAACGTTCCGTTTGTGACCGGAAATGAGGAACTGGACGCAAAATTTGTCAAAGAGGCAAAGGAAGCCGGTTTTGTAAATCTGAAAGGACACAGAACAGTCGGCGGTATGCGTGCAAGCATCTACAATGCAATGCCGGTTGAGGGTGTTGAAAAATTAGTTGAATTTATGAAGAAATTTGAGGCAGAAAACTTATAATAGGAGTGTACCGGTATGTATGAAATTTTAACACTGAATAAGATTGCAGCTTGCGGATTAGAGCAGCTGCCGCAGGATAAATATCAGATCACGGATGATCCGGCTGCAAATGCAGACGGCATCATTTTGAGAAGCTTTGCTATGCATGACATGGCGCTGCCGGAAAATTTAAAGGCAGTTGCAAGAGCCGGAGCAGGCACCAATAATATTCCGATTGAGAAATGCACCGAAAAGGGTATTGTGGTATTTAACACGCCGGGTGCAAATGCAAATGCGGTAAAAGAGCTTGTTTTAGCCGGATTGTTCCTTTCGTCCAGAAAGATTGCCGATGGAATTGCCTGGGCAGGAACCCGGCAGGGGGATGACATCGCAACGCAGGTGGAAAAAGGGAAATCCCGCTTTGCCGGTCAGGAGGTCCAGGGAAAAACACTAGGGGTTATCGGTTTGGGTGCAAGTGGCGTGTT
>RQCD01000236.1 GCA_008668455.1 Clostridia bacterium | reverse complement strand
CACTTAAGATAAAAATATTGAAAAAAAGCCACACGAACCTCTCGTGTGAATATTTAATATTATTGTATCAGAATTTGTCAGAAATTGCAACCTTTTTTTCTGACGAAATTATTCTTTTTTCGATCTGTTTTTTTAGTGAAACAGGCAAGACAAATAAAAGAATCCTCTTGGCTAAAAAGTACATATTTTCAGTACAAAAATCAATTGCATTTCTTTTCTAAAAATGTTATACTGAAATCAGAAGCACACGGCAGGCAGATAACTGCTGCCGATTCAAGAAAGGATGAAGAAAATGAAAGTTAAAATCGGAATCAGACCGACCATTGACGGCCGCTGGGGCGGCGTTCGTGAGAGTCTGGAGGAAAAGACCATGGCAATGGCAATGGCGGCAAAAAAGCTCATTGAAGAAAATGTGCATTATCAGGACGGAACACCGGCAGAATGCGTCATCTCTCCCTGTACCATCGGCGGCGGCGCAGAGGCTGCAAAGTGTGCAGACTACTTTAAATCCCAGAACGTGACTGCAACACTGGCTGTTACTCCCTGCTGGTGCTACGGTTCAGAAACAATGGACTTAGATCCGAACACCATTAAGGCGGTCTGGGGCTTTAACGGAACAGAGCGTCCGGGCGCAGTTTACTTGGCAGCTGTTATGGCAGCATTTGCACAAAGAGGTCTGCCGGCATTCTCTATGTACGGTCATGATGTGCAGGATCTGGACGATAACACCGTTCCCCCGGATGTCGCAGAAAAGATGATCCGCTGGGCAAAGTCAGCGCTTGCAGCCGGTCAGATGAAGGACAAGGCATATGTCAACTTAGGCGGCGTGTCAATGGGTATTGCCGGCTCCTACTGCGACATGTCCTTTATGCAGAAATACTTAGGAATCCGCGCAGAATGGGTGGATTTAACCGAAATTTTAAGAAGAATCCATTTAGGAATTTACGATCAGGCAGAGTACGAAAAGGCGCTTGCCTGGATCAAGGAAAACTGCAAGGAGGGCTTTGACAAGAATGCCGGAAAGAATTTCCCGGAAATTATCAAATGCTCCAAAACTGTTCCGGCAGACAAGGATTGGGAATTTATCGCAAAATTCACGATTATCGTAAACGATATTTTATATGGAAATCCAAAGCTGGACGAAATGGGCTGGCATGAGGAGGCATTAGGAAAGAATGCGATTGCCGGCGGTTTCCAGGGACAGAGAAACTGGACAGACTGGCTGCCGAACGCAGATTTCACAGAGTCCATTATGGCAAGCTCCTTCAACTGGAACGGCAAAAAGATGCCGACGGCATTTGCAACCGAGAATGATACCTTAAACGGTATTTCCATGCTCTTTACTACATTGTTAACCGGAAAAGCGCCGGCGTTCCACGATGTCCGCACTTACTGGAGTCCGGATGCTGTCAAGCGCGTAACCGGCAAGGAACTGACCGGAACAGCCGCAAACGGTATTATCCACCTGATCAACTCCGGTGCAACCGCTTTAGACTGCACTGGCGCTGCAAAGGATGAAAACGGAAACGGCACGATCAAGGAATGGTGGAACATGACCGAGGAAGATATTAAGAGCTGCCTGGCTGCTACCGACTGGTGCCGTGCGGACTATGAATACTTCCGCGGCGGCGGCTTCTCCAGCCACTTCAAGACCGAAGCAGAAATGCCGATTACCATGCTCCGCTTAAACCTCGTGGAGGGAATCGGTCCGGTTGCACAGATTGCCGAAGGTTATACCTGTGTTCTGCCGGATGATGTACACGAAAAGCTGGATCTCCGGACAGACAGAACCTGGCCGACCACCTGGTTTGCTCCGCGCCTGACCGGTAAGGGTGCATTCACAGACGTATATTCCGTCATGGCAAACTGGGGTGCAAACCACGGCGTTACCATCGGCGGTCACGTTGGTGCAGATATTATCACACTCTGCTCCATGCTCCGCATTCCGGTAACCATGCACAACGTTCCGGACGAAAAGGTATACCGTCCGCATTCCTGGTCCGCTTTCGGTACAGAAGATTCCCAGGCAGCAGACTATGCGGCTTGCAAAAAATACGGTCCGATGTATCGGTAATTAAAAAAATCTGCACGGGATATCATCTCCTGTGCAGATTTTTTATTCATAGTGTCCACGGCAATGCAGAATGATAATCTGCCCCTGCTCAATTTTGTAAATCAGCCGGTTGGTATCATCAATTCTTCTGCTCCAAAATCCCTGAAATTCGTGCTTCAAAGGCTCCGGTTTTCCAATTCCTTTATGCCCGTTACGATCAATATCCTTTAACAGCTGATTAATTCGTTTCAGCGTTTTTTATCTTCCGCTGACCAATATACATAGTCGCTCCAGGCATCATCCGTCCACAGCTTATTCATCTTCCGTCCCGATCATGTCATGCTGCGTCAGCTTTCCTTCCTGATAAGCTTTCAAAGATTTTCTGAGATATTGTTGATTTTTCTCCGAATAAAACGGATCGGATGCTGAAATTTCAAACGGAATTTTACGTTCACGAACAACAGCTTTTGCAAAAATTGTAATTGCCGTTGACATACTCATGCCAAAATCCGAGCATAAGTGATCAAAATCCTTTTTTAACCCATCATCCATCCGGACACTAAATGTTGCTTGGGCCATATGATCACTCCTTTCCTAACTCATATCATACTACATATTGTTTCAAATGTCAATCTATTT
>RQCD01000191.1 GCA_008668455.1 Clostridia bacterium | reverse complement strand
CGCTCACATAGTCCACAGCCTCTAAAATGCCATCCTCCCTGTAAGTCTGATCCAGGCTTGGAAATCCTCCGGTTGCGATGATAACCGCATCCGGAATTTTTTCTTTAATCACACGAATCATCGGTTCTGTCAGCTTGGCATAATTCTGCTCTGCGGTATTCTCCGGGTCGGAAAGCGCAGTTTTTTGCACATTCAGCGTGTAAAAATCCTCATTTCCAAGCTCCCAGTATTTTATGGTATAACCGCGGGAGTGCATCTGATCAATCTGCTTTCCTAATGCAAATGCCGCCTCTGAAAAACGGTCATGATCGTAAAGATCTGTGTTCTCCGCGTAAATATTCGGACAGATTGCATGAATCTTTCCTGTTTCCGGATCAACATAAAAGCTGGTGTTTACCTGAAAAATCGGCTCTATGCTATATTCCCGGCAAAAATCCAGAAATTCATAAAAATCGGTGTAGTACCGGCTGTTCGGATCATCTGTGTTATACAGTCCGCCGAATTTTCCTTTTGTCTTTTGATATAGCTCGGCTGTTTTCTGCTCGCCCTCTAAGAGGTACTGATGGCAGGGAAGTCCGCCGGGAAAGCGGAGCGACATTGCCCCGGCATCTGCCAATGCCCGGGAAAATTCCCGTCTTTTTGACCCTTCCTCCCCTTCCGGCTTCACACCGTAGTATAAACCGGCATAGTGAAAAGGCACGTTATAGCAGAAATTTGTCGGCTGCAATACCTTCGGTTTCGGCAGCCGGGTAAAGGAAAATGTTCCGTTTACTGTCCCCGGAGAAACAGTTGCCTCGCCGATGTGTGCCGCCGTAAGCGCGTCAGTTTTATCCTCCAGATGCTCCCGTCCGTTTTCGGAAAGGTTCTCCGGTACAGTGCGTGTGCGCAGCGCCTCCAAAAGTCCTATGCCCAGATCTCTCCCGGATAGCTCCGGAATGCCCCAAAGCATTCCAATCCCGCTTTTTAAAAAGCGGTTCGGATCGGTAAACATACCGTAAAATTCATCTCCGGATATCGGTTTTGCGCCACCGGAGCTTTCTATTCCGATTCTTTCTAAAGCGTCTGCGGCAGCCTGCCGGTCAGCTTTTCCGTTTGGAAGATCAATGCCGAAAAGGCGCGCAAGCTCCCGGTTTCCTAAAAGCTCTGCGTCCACTGTGTCCGAGACGGACGGCTCGTTTTCTGCAGCCGAGCCGTACAGCCTGATTTCTGAAAAACCGCCCCAGACCGCACCTGATGAAAAGCGGTAGGTATCAGTGATCCGCAGAACCAGATGCGTCATTTCTGTCAGCGTTTCATCCTCCGGCAGGAAAAACTCCTGCATGGAGTCATTCCTGGAAAGGTCAATTTTTGCAGCATATACCGGATTTTTTGTGTTTTTCCGATAAATGCTTTCAGCATTATACGCATAAAGCTCTATCGTTTTTGCCATTGCCCAGTCTCCGTTTTGGACAGATTGCAGGCTGATTTTTTTGAGTGTGGTTAAATTTTTAAAATGAAACACAATATCGTCTGCCACGAGATTACCCATCGCAAAGGGCGTTTTTGTGTCCCCGTCAAACGCATTTTTTATGCCATACTGTGCGGAAATTGTAATATTATCATCCAAAAACTGAAAGTCATTCTGATAGGAAAGCTCGCGTACCTCCGATTCCACCTTTTCATAAACCGGAATCGGTGCGAGTGTTTCATCCCAATAATAAAGCCTTACCTCGCCGCTTTCCTCTTTCGGTACCTCCACCGAAATCTGCTTGCTCCGGGCATGTAGAATCGTTTTTTCGCTGCTGTATGTTTTTTTCAGTCTGCCATTTTCGTAAACTGCCGCAGCAAGAGTAACGCTCCGGTCTCCAACCGCATAATTCTTTATTCGTGCCGTATAAGTCGTTTTTTCATTTCCGGCTGTCTTTTGGCAGTCCTTGATTTTCATAGCCGGATGTTCCTTTCCTGCCACATAGAACGGAGCGTTCTGATCTCCGCTGCCGGCAAGGAGCGTTCTTCCATCCAGCACAAGCATGGGGCGAATCCCCATTTTGCAGTTTGCCGCAAAAAGACCTACGCCGTTGTATTCATAAAAATACCGAACTGCGTCCTCTCTGCCCCATGCCGCATCCCGGAAGAAAAATCCATACTTTGTGCCAGTCGGATTTTCTCCTGCCGTTCCGGCAGCCGGAACAAATAGCAAGGTCTTTTGCATTTCGGATAAATCCCGAACCGACGGAAGAAAGACCCGATCTTCGGAGAGCTGATAGTATGCATTCTCATAATTCTGAACTGCAAGCCGCCAGTCCCTTTTGTTTCCGTCGTTCCAGCGCCATGCCTCCTGTCCGCCGTCCGCGCCGTCCGCTTTTGGGTACATGCTCTGATTTGTAACAGTCAGAAGTCTTTGTTTTTCCTGCTCGGAAAATCCGGACAAAAAACCGGGATCTCCGTCCTCATCTGCCGTCGGATCACTGCTGTTAAGCCAGGTACGGAGCGCACTGTTTTTCCAATTTCCAGAACCCGGATCAAATGCCTTATAGGCAATCACACTGGTCGAAAAAAGCTGATAATCTAAAATGCCGTCTCCGTTACAGTCCTTTTTGCCGCAGATATAAAAGCTGACCGGCTTTTGTCGAAAACGCCCCAGGTTTACATATTTTCCAGTCAGGTCCGGCATGTGTTTTTCCGGTTCGTCCCTGCTTCCGGAAAGATAATACGGAGAAATGCGGCTGCCCTCACCCAAAAACACACTTTTTCCGTTGATCACCAGCATCGGACGAATTCCGATTGCCGCATTTGTCACCGCCGCCACGCTCACGCTGTTGTATTCATAATAAAACCGAACCCGGTCAACGCTCCCCCCTCCGGCATCACGAAGAAAGAAAGCACATTGCGTCCAGGAAAGTCCCTCTCCGGCCTCCACCGTCGGTGCTCCCGTCATAATCCTCAGCGGAATCTCCGCATCTGAAAGCTCTTTTACAGAGGGAATAACAACCAGATCGACGCTATTTTCATAATAAGCATTCTCATAATTCTGCACCGCGTTTTTCCAGTCCGTATTGTCGCCGTCATTCCAAATCCAGTTCTCTGTGCCGCCGTCAGCGTACTCCTCTGTCGGAAGCGCTGACCTTCTTAGAACCGGAACTATTTTTTCCCGTTCCGCTTTTGAAAAATTCTCCTCGGACAGAAACCCATCCTCATTATTCAGCCAGCTTCTTAATGCGCTTTGACTCCATCTGTTTGTCTCATTGTCAAATTCACGTCTGGTGATGATTTTTTCGGAAAAAAGCAGATAATCGGAAATTCCGTCTCCGTTATAGTCCTTTTTCCCGGCAATATAATAGGTAACATCCTCACCGCCAAAATCGCCAAAATTTACATAATCTCCGACCTCTGCCGCCTCTGCTCCCAGGGGGAACAAAAGCAGCAGAAGCCATAACCATCTTTTCATACGCATTACCGGAACAGAATGACATCCTGCAAGCCAGAATAGAATACGCGAATCAATACCTTGCTTCCTGGCGTCAGATCTGCCATTACACCCTTTTCACATTTTCCGGTCTTGGAATCATAAATGGTGATTGCCGCCGGACTTCCGCGAAAAACTCTTTCCCGGACTGCCGCCGATGCTGTAAAGTCAAGCTTTAAATAGGTGTCATTTTTTGTGACAACATATCCGACCGCAATGGCGTTTCCGTCGTTTCTGCCCTCCGGATAAAGCGTAATTTCCGCATCATCCACACTCTTGAAGTACTGATTGTGCGTTGCATAGCCTTTATTATTCAGATTGAACCGAATAATATCGCCCTTTGCAATTTTTTTCTTTTGACCGCCCTTTGTGTAATAGAGTACGTCATCCGAATCCAGCTTTACCGAAACCCTTTCACCTTTCTGATAGCCTGTAATCGTCGTAACCGGCTGATCATCCTCGCCCAGGCTTTCGCCCACCTCAGTCACTAAGATCAGAGCATTGTTGCTTTTCTGCGTATCAAATTTCTGTGCCTGCCGCAGCAGCATAACCTCCGCAACATTATATTCATTCAGATTGTATGCCTCCACGATATAATTCTGTGCGTCCACAAAAAAGTCGGTTGATTTGCTTTCATAGTTTGCCGCGTCGTTAAAGACATCATCTGTCGCTCCGGACTGCGGAACCATCAGGATCTTTGTTTTGGAATCGGTATAAAATTCCGGGAAATTCATATCGTTTGTATCCTGCAAATAGATGGTAGAGCCTTTGCATTTACGTTCCTTTTCCACTGCGCCCGGCGTTAATATTTCGTTGGTTCGCTTAATACCGTCTATACCCTCCTGATCCTGGGTATAGATCGCTTTGATCCGGTCGTCCTTATTTTTTTCAATATAAATGACCTGCCGCTGCTTTACCCCGTTTACCTCCGGCAAAAGCGGCTTTGCAATCACGTTTTCTGCATATTCCTTCGGTGCGCCGTTCAGCTTCACCTTTTCGGCAAGATAGGAGGTCAGCATTGCTCCGTTCATGGTCACATACTTAATCCGGCAGAGATGCTCCTCATCCTCGGTACAGTCTCTTGCGTCTAACAGGAATACATATTCTCCCGAACGAACCGCGCTGTCCTCTAAGACATCAACAACTTCTCCGTTTGTGTTAAAGAGAAATGTCTGTTCTACGCCGATTTCCGCATTAAATTTCGGAAGAACCTTTTTGATAAAGTAATTTGAAAGCGGATAAGCAACGGTATCAATCGAAATTTCATCCTCCGAAATACCGCTTGTAATTTTTCCGGTTAGCGTATTATTGCAGATCTGCATATCCAGCCATTCTCCGTCTAAGCTTTTTGCATACTCCAGAACGTCGCCCTTTTTCGCATTGTCAAAGGAAACCTCCTTGCCCTCCTTTATGAGCCTGCGGTAATCTTTAGAACCGTTTTTCTTCACCAAAAGCCGCTCGCCGTTTTTGCCGATCATCGTTTCATCATAATCGGAATAGGTTTCCACAATCATCGTCTCGTATGCAGTCACCCGGAAAAGCCATTCATCATCATAATTGACAGCTTTAATTTATCCGAACTGTTCCCCGGAAAGCTTTTCTAAAAGCTCCGATGCTAGCTCCGCCGTCTTGCCGTTGTAGACAAAATCGCAGGAGAGCGGAATGCGGATTGTTATTCACTTTGCTGTGCCGTCCTCATAGTGAAGAACCAGCTTCTGATTTTCCTTTGTGATCTCCTCTAAATCCTGACTTTTTATATATGGCACATCATTTTTGTCCTTTGGGATCACCTCAACCACAACCGGATCGGATTCATCACGGTTGTCGATATAATAATCGACATAATAGCCTAAATAATCCTCCGGATGCTCCATGGCAGTCTGGTACTCCACACCGTCGATCTCAATACTGGAAAGCGCACCGCCGGACGCTCCCAAGCCAAGCTTGGTGTACTGGTTTCCGGTCACTCTGCCGGATTCCTTTTTCATATCGAACACCGCCGTCATGTACGGCTGATCGTTCACAATATGGTAAGCCGGTGTTTGTCCGCTGATTTCCATTGCCACATAGTCAGATTGCAGCATGTTATATACCATTTGGTACGCTTCCGAAACAGTAACCGTGCCGTCTCTTACAACATCCCGGAACAGCTTGTTGTAAACGCCAGAATATGCGCCTGCGACATCCTTGACACCAACCGCCTCGGCTAAATTCTGAAAGCCAAGCGCGCGCATCAGAATCAGCGCCGCGTCACTCTCGTCTTAAGAATCATTGATTCCACAAAAACCGTCCCCCTTGCCATCCGCAAGTTCAGCATTAGCGCCGAAAATGACATTGTCGTGCCGCCAGTCGTCCAGCTTGACATCCGAAAAGGTCAGATACTGTTTTTCGATATGAGAGCCTTTATCCAGCGCCTGCACTGCCAGCCAGACAAATTCGCCTTTTTTGACCGGCGAGATGTAATCCTCGATTTCTGCCTCCTCTGGCAGAACAACGCCCAGCCGTTCCATAAATCGGAATACCTTCGGCGATTCCTGAGAATCCTGTGCAAAAACCGGGAGATTCAGCATACCTGCCGCTAATATGCAGGATAATACTTTTTTTAATCTTGTCATACTCCAATCCTCCTGTTTATAAATTCAGCGCCTTGTATAATAAAACTGCTGCTTCACGGCGCGTAACCTCGCGCTTTGCCCCAAAGCTTCCGTCCTCATAGCCGGAAAGAATTTTATTTGCCGAAAGTACCCGGCAGGCATCCTTTGCATAGTCCGAAATATCGTCTGCGTCTGTAAACTGCAGCTCCGCTCCGTCCGAAAGCCGGTCCTTCAGAATACGGTAGAGAATAACTGCCAGATCCTGACGGGGGATTTTTTCTACCACCCCGAACCGCTCCGCCGAACTCCCCGATATAAATCCGGCTTCTGCCATGGCACGGATGGAGGCTGCATACCACGCATCCACCAGAACATCGGTAAAGCCGATTGTTTTTTTCGGATCGGAAAGTCCGAATGCACCTGCTGCCATCTTTGCAAACTGCTCTCTTGTCACGCTGCCGTCCGGCTCAAACAGATCCTTTTCCATTCCGCTCAAAATACCCTTTTGCGCTAAAGACAGGATTTCTGTTTTCCCCCAGGTCAGATTGGTGACATCCGAAAATGTGATCTTTTCCGGCTCTGGCTGCGGTTCCTTCTGAATTTTATCCGGTGCGGTCACCGGGATATAGGAGGAGGAAGAAGAATTCTTTTTTGATCCTCCGCCGGAGCTGCTGCCGCCGCCTCCGCCGGTATACTCCTGCACCGAGCTTAAGGCAGACTGCCATTTGCTCTTTAATGCCGCAAGATCAGAAAATGCTACTCCGACCAGCTGATCATAGAGCTTCTTTTGCTGACTGGAGCTAAGATTCTTATAGGTACTTCCCAGGGTAATTCCGATTGCCTCTGCACTTTCCTCCGTGATTGCCTTTACATCGCCGGCATTTTCCGAAAGAGCAAGCGCCTTTAGGATAACCGTTTCCAAAAGCTTTTCCGAAACAGTTTCGGATGTTAAGCCTAAATCTTCTTTATTCTTTTTCACCATTGCATAAGCAGTCTTTTTAATGACATCCGCACTCTTTAAAATACCGCTGTATTTTTCATTTTCCAGTACGGCATACGGATCGTCCGACTGATCAAACAAAATCCCTGCCACAATCCGGTTGAAAATCTCCGGGAAATTCTCCGGGGTAAATCCTTGCTCCGGAAGATTCTTTTTCAGTGCTTCTGCCGCCAGCTTAGAAAGCTCCGCTGTGGTTAAATCCTCTAAATAAAGCCCCTTTCCGAGCATGGAATTATGCTCTAAGCTATATTCTGCATCTCCGGAAAGAATTTTTGCAATCGTTTCCGCATCCAGATCGGAAAAGCTTTTTAGGGTATTCTGATAAAGTTCTTTGCCTGCAATGCCAATTTTCCCGGTCAGCGGATTTTTGGAACAGGTGGAAGAAACCGTCACATCATACCAGCCGCCGGCGCTCTCATCTGCCGCAAAGGAGAAATCAAAGCCGCCGTTCTGATCCGGTGTTTTTGCATCCAGATAAAGAATCTGATCCTGACTGGAAATACGCACATTCACCGTTGCAAAGGGTGAGGAGGTTTCCTTTCCGAGAATTGAAACGTCAAAATTCTCCACACTCTCTGCCATCCAGAACGAATCCTCCCGATCCTCCGAAACAGCCGATCCTGCCGGCGCGTTTCCAAATACAGAGGGCGCAGCCTTAGCCGCTCCGTCCTCACCGCAGAAGAATACCTTGAGACAGGATTTTTCCGCATTTTCAATCTTCATAGAAACCGAAACCGTATCACTGCCGCCCTCTGCGGTCAGCTCCTGCTGTTTGCAATCTGCCATCCGGACTTTTCCGTCTGCCGTCTCATAGCGAACTGCATAAAAAGTGATTTTTTCTCCGGCATTTCTGGCGGTATATTCTGCCTGAATTAGTATCTCTCCGTCTGACAGTGCAGAAATTTCTGCGCCGTCCTGCGACAGGGCGGTTCTTCCTGCTTCAAACGGAAACGCAATGCTGTAAGGATCGCTCTCCGTTCCGCTGCCGACTACTTCTGCACCCGGCTGAATGTACATACACGGACGAACTCCCAGGGAGTTGTTTACCTCTGCCGCTGAAACAGAATCGTTTGCATACCACATGCGCGAAGCTGTTTTGGTACTTCCGTCCCGAATCCATCCATAGCCGTTTCCGGTAACGGTTTCTCCGTATACGTCCATGCATGCCTTTTCATAGCCGTTAAAGCCGTTTCTCGGCAGAATCCCATAGTCTCTCATATCCAAAAGAGACGGAATAAACACATAATCAGAGGTTAACCGATAGTAGGCGGTGTTGATATCCAAGTCCCCGACTGCTGAATCAAGCACACCCGGCCACCGGTCGTTCCAGCCGATGGTATTGCTGCCGCCGTCCGGATTTAAGGCATTGTTGATCAGCGTTTTGTGTTCCTCCGGCACGATCAGTCTTTTTTCATTTTCGGATAATCCGATTAAATATCCCGGCTGATTTGCATATGTCGGCGCTGTTCCGGTATATGCCACCGTTTCCCGGTCACTGTTCAGCCAGGTGCGGAGTGATGAGGTTTTCCAATCTGAAACACCGTCCGCGGCATATTCCCGAAAAGAAACAAAATTTTTACTGTATAAAAACAGCTCCTCCTCTCCGTCTCCGTTCACATCCCGGCTGCCGCCGATCACATAATTGATCGGCTGACCGGCATAAGTACCAAACTGTAGAATCTTTCCCTTTTGTGCAGCTCCCAGGGTTTCCGCATGCACCGCCGGAACATAAACCGCACTGAGCATTGCCGCAGCTGCGCCAATGCTTATAAATTGCTTTTTCATTCTATCCCTCCTGCTTCATTGTAACTGTAAAATGTACCACAGAATTTTGCTTTGCTTCAAATTCAATCGCAAACCCCTCCGGATTTTCCTCATTTCCGGCAATCGGAATTTCTTCTTCATAATCATGATATTCCTGCTCTAAAACGGCGCGCAGATAGTCGCTCTGCAAGACCTCTGCCGTTGCCGTTTGTTCCGGAACGGTGAGGTTCGGCAGCTGAATCTGTACCGGCATCGGCTCTGCAAACCGGTTTACAATCGTAAAGGTCAACTCGTTATCCTTGACCGACGCATAGCCGGAAAGCCGTCTTGCCACATTTGTTTCCGCATTGGTCAGCACTCTGCCGCCGATATGCCGGCTTAAAAGCTCAAAGGCACGCGTGGACGGATTGAAGTAATACGCGTCCTTAAATTTGAACAGATCAGGAATATCGTCCTTATGAACCGTATAATTAATTCCCCTGTTCCAGCTGAAATACCGGTTTCCGGGATCCATGCTGACATCATAGATAATATGTCCGAACCACGGAGACTCCAGATCGTGCATAACATTTACGTTTGTAAAACCGGAGTCAAACACCAGCTCACCCCAGTTATGCGCCGTGTTCAGAGCATTTGCAAAGGTATGCTCTAAGGAATTCGGATCCCAGCCCTCAAAGCGCCATGCCATTGTTTCGGTATCGTCACGGATTGGTTTTCCCTCGGCAATCAGCTGATTTCTCTGCTCCTTTGATCCGTTTCGCGGGAAATTCTGTTCGTTGGTTCGTGCCAGTCTTGCCGCGCTTGCATTTTCCGCAAGCGGCGGAATGGTCCACTGTCCGAACGGATAATGCGTTGCAACAGAATCGAGCATTTCATAAGCATCTTTTGACATCTTTTCATACGGGAAGCCGCCCGGTGCAATAATCCACGCGTCCGGAAAATGCTTTTTAATCGACCGGACATACCCTTCTGTTGCCTGTAAGAAATCTCTTGTCAGGGGATTTTCAATATCGGTCAGCGGTAAGCTGGAATAGCTTTTGAAGTTATCTTCGTTTCCGATCTCCCAATATTTGATCTCATAGCCGCGCCGGACAATTTCGTCCAGGTTTTTATCAAACGCTTCAATTGCCTCCTCAATCCGGTTATGATCATAGAGATTTGGATTTGTGATCAGTCCGTTGTCGGTATTTTTCAAGTTCCAGCAAGGGTATGCCTGCCGCACCTTTCCGTTCTTATCCACGAAAAAGCTTGGGTTTGTCTGGAACAGAAGATCCACATCATACTCCCGGCAAAATTCAAGCATATCCCAGAAATCCACATACCAGGCATTGTTATAGTCCTCACTATCGTATAGACCTCCCCAATCGCTCTTACCTCCCGCCTTCTGCGCCATGTCGTACTGGATGGCATATTCCTCGCCCTCCATAAAATACTGATGACACGGCAATCCGCCCGGAAAACGCAGAGAACGTCCGCCGGCTTTTTTAAGCGCCGCCGCAAACTCGTCCTGCTTTGAACGCGGATCGCTTTTCGGCAGTGTTCCGTAATAAATACCGGCATAATGGAACGGCGCGTTATAGCAGAACGAGCTGCTCACAATCTCATGCTCTGCCTCGTTATTGGTAAAGGTGAAGGTGCTGTCTCTCGGAGTATCCTCCGGCAGGGTATAGTCTCCGTCTGTGATAACCGAAACCTTATCCTCCTTATCCGAAATGCCTTCCCAGACATGCTCGGAAATAATGCCGCTCTCATGCAATTCCTCTAAAAGCTTTTTGTCGCTGCCCTTCCGGTTCATCGTGAATGCTTCATAGATGGCATTGCACATGTCCTTATTCGTAAAGGTCGGCTCATAGATCATGTCGCCGATTCCGATTTTATAAAGCAGGCTCTCCATGTTGTCCCAGGTGTAGTCCTTACCGCACTCATAGTCCAGAAGACTTAAAAGAATTTTGTAGCATGCACGTGCCGTCAGCGGATCGTTTCCGCAGAAATTGTTGTTTCCGTCTCCCTCAATGCCAAAGCATTTGTAAGCATAGATATAGGAAAGAAGATTATAATTTTCCTCGTCCGCATCATTAAAATTATACGTTCCGCGGTAGGAAAGCGCCTTTTCATACTCGCCCGTCAGATGCAGGATTGCTTTTGCCATATCCAGTCTGGTCGGAGCTTTCTCCATAAATTCCTCGGTCGGCTCACCGTCTGCAACACCCATCTCACACAAAAGATCCACATTGGACCGGAGTGTGGTGGCTATGATTGCTGTGGTAGGCCGCTTTTCCGGATACGGAATGCCGTCCACCTCTAACTCTCGCCAGCCGCCCCATTTTGCGCCGGTTGACGTGATATAGCCCTCTAAAAAGTCGATATACAGATGTGTGATTCCCTTATAGAGATCGCCCTCTAAATCAATATACTGCCACGCGCCGGTATTTTCCAGGGTGTAGATTTTTCCGTCTGTGATCGGTTCAGGATTTTTCAGCTTATTCCGAAACACCACATCCTCGTTATACACATAAAGCTGAAAGGTTTTCGGGGTTGCCCAGTCTCCGTTTACCATATTCATGAACCCCAGCCGGGTCACATCGGTCGGATATAAGAACTGATACATCATAAAGCCGTCTGCCACATTGCTGATTCCGCCGACTGTGGTACTGTTTTTATCATAACAGCGCGAAAGGGCATATTCCCATCCGCCCAGATCACCGCTGTTTTTGTTCTGCCTGAAGTCAACGCTAAATTCCAGCTCTCTCGGCTCTTTTGACGTTGTTTCCTCCTCCGCACATCCTGCACCGAACAGCGCAATCTCTGTCATTGCCGCAGGCGCTCCCTCCTTTCCGGAGAGTCCGGAAACCGAAAGCTTTAATTCCCGGATACCGGAAAAATCGGTTTTGACCTCTGCGACATCGCCTGATCCGTAAAATTTCAGCAAAGCGGTCTGATCTCCTGCCTGAATCTGAATTTCCCGGATGTCCTGCCATGCCGGAAATCTCTTTTTGGAAATCCGCACACGCGAAACATCCGATTGCTCCGGAAGGGTGATCAAAAGCTCTGCGTTTTTTGGATTTTTGAAAAGCGCGGCGGTGGTTTCATCTCCGTCGATCAGATTCTTTGCTGAATAAGAGCTGCTCTCAATCAGCTGATCCGAGCTGACCAAAAATCCGGAAAGCTTTTCCTCCTCCGCTCCGACCGGAAATACTGCCGCACCGGCAAGCATACTCACCGCCAGAACCGCTGCGAAACATTTTCTGAACATAAAATTCTCCTCTCTGTATGAATTTAACCGTGATAGCATGCGTCTATCAGATCCTCTAATTTTGCTTCTGCCAAGCCAATGCACTGATCTGCCGCACCGTAATAGATTTTCACTGTCCCGTCATCCTCCAAAACCGCATTGCAGGAGAAAACCACACCCGGCACTCTGCCGATCCATTCATAGCTTTCCTCCGGATAGAACACCGGTCCCTCACTGCGGGCAAGTACCTTGGAGGGATCCTCCAAATCCAGCATAACGACACCTAAATTATAAATATAACCGTTGCAGGTGTTGTACACGCCATGATATAGCTCCAGCCATCCATGCTCCGTTTTAATCGGAGGCGCTCCTGCGCCGATCTTATAAGCGTCCCAATAGGTTTCTCTCGTCTGCATCACAAGTCTCTGATTTCCCCAAAAATGCAGATCCGGGGAATATTCAATCCATAAATCCTTTTCATCCCGTCCGAACCGGCAGTAATAGCCGTTGATCTTTTCCGGGAACAGTGAGCAATTTCTGTTGTTTAGCTCGCTGGATACAGAAACACGTTCAAATGTTCTGAAATCATCCGTTGCCAAAAGGCTGATCCGGTCGCCGACAATTGAGTTTGACGTATGTGTGATATAATAACGCCCCTCCAGCTTTACGATACGCGGATCATAAACGCATATCTCATTTGGGTGATCCGGATGCGAAACCAATTCAATCGGCTTTTCATCCGGCACAAAATGGATTCCGTCCTGACTGCGTGCCACCCAAAGCACAATATGCCGCTTTGCCAGGGTCACATCGCAAATCAGAATATATTCGTTCCCGGTCTTAATTGCTCCGGGATTTAAAACTGCCGAAGTATCAACCGGAAAATCCTCTTTTGTCAGAATTGGGTTTTTAGGATAGCGTGTAAATATTTTTTTCATTGTCTTTTCTCCTTTCGCCAAAACAGGTAATCTGAAGATTCCTTTTATCCTTTTACTGCACCGTTTGTCATACCCTCAACAAAGTAACGGTTTAAGCCTAAATAAACAAGTACCATCGGAATAATGGAGATCATCGTTCCCGCCAGCATCAGATTCCAGGAGGTCGCTCCCTCGCCGGTATTTTTCAATGCCACAACGCCGACAACCAGAGGCGCTTTTTTCGGTGTGGAAATGGTAAACACCATCGGCAGGAGATAATCATTCCAAACGGTTTTAAAGGTTATAATTGCAATTGTCGCTAAAATCGGTTTCATGAGCGGCAGAATAATAGAGACAAAAATTTTGCCGAAATTACAGCCGTCAATCGTTTCCGCCTCGTCAATTTCCTTTGGAATGGAATTGACAAAGCCGCGCACTAAAAACAGGTTCATCGCACTGACGCCGAAAATTTTCATAATGATAATGCCCCAGAGGCTTTTGTTAATATGTAATAACCTTGCAATTTGCAGCTGCGGATAAAGCGTTACTGTTCCGAGCGAGATAAACATGGTTGCGGTAAACAGTCCGAAAATAAGGTTTCTGCCCGGAAAGCTTCCGCGCGAAAATGCATAGCCGCCCATTGCCGAGGATGCCACCACGCCGATCACCGAGAAAAAGGTCATATAAACGCTGTTCCAGGTATAGGTTTTAAAATCTGCCAGCCTCCATGCTTCTGCATAGTTATCAAAGATAAACTTTTCCGGAATCAGCCTTGCACCGGACACCAAAAGCTCCTGATTGCTCTTAAACGATCCGAAAAACGCATACAAAACCGGCAGCAGCGTGATAAAGGTTAATAGAATCAGGAAAAGATAAATGAGTGTTTTTTTCAATATTTTCATGCCGTATCTCCTCCTAATAAATCTGTGTACTCTTTTTGGTAACCTTTAAATATACCGCTGTCAGACCGCCTAAAATGATGGCAAGCACAATTCCTGCCGCCGTTGCATAGCCGTATTGTGAGGCATTGACGGTATTTCCATAGCTGAAGAAATATTTAAAGATATACGTCATAATCACTTCGCTCTGCCCTGCCGGCTGACCGTTTGTCAAAGTCAGAACCAGATCGGTTGTCTGAATGGTTCCGATCATTGCCATCATCAGAATCACCTGCATCGTCGGCGCAAGCATCGGGAGGGTGATATGCACAAAGCTTTTCCATTTATTTGCGCCGTCTAAGGACGCGCATTCATATAAATCTGCCGGAATTCCCTGAATACCGGACAGGAAAAACAGCATATTAATACCAAACCCCTGCCAGATTGAGACAATGGCAATTACCAAAATTGCCGTCCATTTATGACCAAACCAATTGACCGGTTCAATCCCGAATTCCATCAGTACATTATTTACAAATCCATTTGCCGTATCAAAGATAAAAAAGAAAATCAATCCCATAATTGCCGTAGAAATAATATTGGGCAGGAAGAAAATTGTCCGGAAAATACCGCTTCCCTTCAAGGCATTATTCAATAAAATTGCTAAGAGTAATGCCAGCGGCAGCTCCACTAAAAGCTTTCCAAAGCTCATTAAAAAGGTTGTCGCCATTGCCTGCCAGTAGCCAGGATCCCGTGTGAATACCCGGATATAATTATCAAGCCCGATAAAGCTTGCCTCAATTCCGTCGTAATCAAAGAAAGAATACCGGACTGCCCAGCAGATCGGATAAAGCGTGAACACCAAAAATCCAATCAGCATCGGGGCAATAAACAGATAACACCATTTTACCTGTCCCCGGTTCCAGTTTTTTGTTTTATTCATATTTTATGCTCCCTCATTTGGCTGTGCCGTCCGGCAAATTTGCCGGACGGCGCTATGCTTGTTATTCTGCCTTAATATCAATATTGCTCCATTTATAATCTGCCAGATTGACTTTTCCGTCTGACACGCTTTTTTCCAATGCAGCAGCTGAGCGTTCGTCCAGATCCTTTAAGAGCGTTGCTGCGTCCTCGCCCATCCAGATTTTCATACCGACTACGGATAAACTGTCACCTTCCAATGAAATGCTCGGAGCAGGCGGAAGTCCAATAGAGTCGCTGACAAAGGAACAAAATTCCTCCCATCCCTTAGACGGATTTTCAAGTGTTGTGCTTTCAATCAGCTTTTCGTCTGCCGGAATAATTTTTCCCTTCTGATAAAGCTTGGAAACCACCTTATCATCATGGAACCACTTATAAACCTCCATCACCTTTTCCCTCATGTCATCTTCTACATTTCCAATGACTAAGAACGGATCGGTGGAGCACCATTGTTTATATTCTTTCTGACCGGTTACGGTCGGAACAGGAGCAACTCCCCAATCACATTTTGCCGGGAACTGATCGTTCAAAACGCCCACATCCCAGGACGCGCCCAGCTTCATCGCAATGCTGCCCTCCGCAAACTGTGCACGCGCCGGGTCATTATCTAATCCCTCCGCGCCTATGTAATAGGACTGATCCTCTTTGATCCGATTCAAAAACTGAAATGCAGGAAGCAGCGCAGAATAATTGTAACAATCCTTTTCTGCGTCATATCCGGTTGTTCCGAGCGAGGAGAAAAACGGCTGAATGAGATCCCATCCGAAATATCCGCCCCATTTTAACGGCAATGCAATTCCATATTCCTTTGCGTCCGGGTTGGTGCATTTTTTTGCATACTCTGCAACCTCATCCCAGGTTTTCGGCGGCTTTGCCTCGCCGTTTTCATCCACAATTCCGTTCTTCTTAAAAAGATCCTTATTATAAAGAAGTCCGATCGTGGTCAGGTTATACGGAACACTATAGGTTTTTCCGTCAAGCACGTTTGCCACATTTACAAGCTTTCCGTCGTACTTTTTGATGAACTCTGCTCCGCCCGGCATATCATCCAGTGCAGTAATCACATTCTGCTTTACCGCCTCCCGGATACCGGTAATCGGATAATACAGTTCCGGTACCTCCTTTGACTGAATCGCAACATCCAGCACCTTCTGATAGTCGCCGCCCTGCACAACATAGTCAATCTTAATGCCCTTTTCCTTACCGGTTGTTTCATTATAATCTGCAACCAGCTCGGTCATAACGTCCTTGGTGTGTGTGCTGTTCGTCCAGACTGTCACCGTTGTCACACCGTCGGCATTGGGCTTTTTTTCGCCGCAGCCGGAAATCATTCCTGCCGAAAGCGCTGCAAGCGTCAGAATTGCCGCCGCACGTTTTGTTGTTTGTTTCATTTTCTGATACCTCTTTTCTTTCTTCTCTCCCCCGTTTTTTTTCGAGGGTATATTTGATCTATTATTATTTTAGCACAAAAAAATCAAGTGCAAAATACGATTTTTTATCAACGTTTTTGCCTTTTGCGCTTATCCTTGCTCAAAAGTGTTGATAAATTATCAACGTTCACAAAACGGGTATATTTCCACTTGACTTTTATAGTTAAACATGCTAAAATAGTGTTGATTTTATCAAAGAAGAAAGGAGCAAAGAAATGATCTATACTGTCATTATTTTACTGCTTTTTTCCATTATCGTATTGATTCGTAAATATACGAACCGCTATAGCTTTATCCTTGCAGGACTGACGCTTTTTTTAAATCTTGCCATTATTGCATCCTTAATTTTTGTCGCAAAGCTAGGGCATTACCAGTATCCGGATTATGCAATCTTTCTTCCGGACTATAATGGTTATTTATTTTTAAGCAAGCTAAAAGTTTCGTACTATACTATCATTCGTCTGCAAAATATCGGTTTTGCCGGATTTATTGCCTGTCTGCCGCTGTTTTTGACACCAAAGGAGCGTTCTCGAAAAAGTCTGCTTCTGACCATTGCAAGCTTCCTTTTGCCGATTTTTTATGTCATCTTTTACGATCCGCAGACGCGCCTGCAATTTATGACGCTGCTCTATGGCATGTCCGCTGAAAATTCAGAGCAGGTACACAAAATTCTCATGCTGATCAATCAAATAAACTATTGTTGGATCGGCGCATACATGATTATGCCTTTAGTGCAGCTTTTGTATCTGGCTTTTAAAAACGAATACACTACGAAAAAGAAGCAGCTGCTTTCACTTTTTTTCAGTCTCCTGTGTCTCAACATGCTGTGCCTGTTTATCTTTATTGTCGGTCCGTTCCGGCAAACCTACCAAACGCTCAGCATGGACACGCTGCTCTGTTTTCCGGAAAGCTCCTTTTCCTACAACTACAGCTATCTGTCTATTTTAGCCTTGGTGCTTTCCAACGCGATGCTGATTTTGCTGTTTCGCTTTCACGGCTTGGACAGCTTAGATTTTTTCCGGGATTTTATCATCTCCCGCCTCGCCTTAAAACCAAACAAGCAAATCCGCAATATTTTACATACCTATAAAAATGAGATGCTCTCCATTAACATGCTTGCCCGGCAGCTTTCACAGCATCCGGAGCCGGAGCGTGCAGAGTATCTGGTGAAACGGCTGGAAGCGATCTCCGAAAACGCTTTAAAAAGCGCGTCCAATTCGCTCTACACCTTTAAACAGGTGGAAACCAGTCCGATTGATGCGGATGTGACAGAATGTATTGATCATGCGCTTTCCCGAACGGAACTGGACAAAAATATTCAGGTTGTGCGCGATTATAGGCCTGGAATTTTTGCTTACTGCGACCGAACCTGTCTGGAAAATTCGCTCCGCAATATCTTAGACAATGCCCAGGACGCAATCCGGCTGGCAGAACGAAAACGCGGAGAAATCCGGATTTCAGTTTCACGCGAGTATGAATGGATTTCCATTTCCGTCACCGACAACGGAATCGGAATCCCGAAAAAAGAACTCCGGAAAGTGTTCCGCGCATTTTACAGCACCAAGTCCTCCTCATCCAATTGGGGCGTCGGACTGAATTATGTATTTCGCAGCATTAAAAATATGAAAGGCTTTGTAAGCATCGAAAGTGATCTGGGACGTTCCACCACCTTCCGGATTACACTCCAGCAAAAAAAATAACAGGATAAGGGGAGAGAAATATGGATCAGATTAAAATAGCCATTGTGGAGGATATGATCGACATTGCAGAATACTTTGCCATGGTTTTAGGAAAAGAATCGGATTTTGAAGTAGTCGGCATAGCACACAGCGGCGCAAAGGGTGTGGAGCTGGTGCAGAAAACCGTTCCGGATATTGTGCTGATGGATATTCAGATGGAGCATCAGTATGCCGGCATTGAGGCGATCGAAAAAATCAAGGCGGAGCTGCCGGCAGTCAAGGTGATCGTGCTGACGGTCAACGAGGAGGACGAAATGATTTATCGCGCCTTTGCTGCCGGCGCATCAGAATATATTGTGAAAAGCGCGTCGGTTGCCAATATCATCAATTCCATTCATTTAGTATACGAAAATCAGCTTTCTCTCCGCCCGGAAATTGCTTCAAAAATTTTAGATGAATTCTCCCGGATCAAAACCTATCAGGACACGCTTATCTATACGCTCAATATTGTCTCGCGGCTGACCACCGCGGAATTTGAAGTCTTAATGGCGCTCCGAAACGGAAAATCCTATCATCAGGTTGCCACCGAACGCTATGTGGAGGATGTCACCATCCGGACGCAGGTAAATAAAATTCTGAAAAAATTCGGCGAGCATAATAT
>RQCD01000115.1 GCA_008668455.1 Clostridia bacterium | reverse complement strand
ATATAATATAGAGAGTCCGTCTGCCCGACGTCAAATACCGAAACAATATTATGGTGCGAAAGACTGGCAGCTGCTCTTGCTTCCTGATTAAATTTCCGGATTGCCTCCGGATCTCCCATTAAGGCTTCCTTAATGACCTTCACGGCAACATAGCGGTTTAAAAACTTACAACGCGCCTTATAAACCGTTGCCATACCGCCCGAGCCGATCACCTCTAAAATTTCATAGCGATCACCAAGCGTTGTACCGATGAGATTATCTCCTATCATGAATTGATTCATTCCTTTCTGTATCACTTTTGAAACACAACGACTGTAATATTGTCCGGTCCGCCCTTTTTATTGGCAAGAGCAACTAATTCTTCTGCCCCGGACTGCAAATCCTCTTCCGCTGTGATAATATCGTAAATCTGTTCATCTGAAACAACATTCGTAAGACCGTCGCTGCACAGAAGCACCGTTTCGCCCTGATAGCTCCGGATTCCGACATCTACCTTAATATCCGGTTCTGCACCGACGGCACGCGTGATACAATTTTTATTCGGATGGTTTGCCGCCGCCTCCCGGCTGATTTCTCCGCGGCTTAGAAGCTCCTGCACCAGGGAATGATCTCTTGTGATCTGGCTGATATTATCGCCGATTAAATAGCTCCGGCTGTCTCCCACATGAACCGTGATCAGCTTTTCCCGGTAAATCATCGCAAGCGTTGCTGTTGTTCCCATGCCGGAAAGCGCAGGATTGTGCCGGGATCGCTCATACACTAAGGTATTTGCCTCAAGAAAGGCACGGCGAATCATTTCCCCCGCCTCTACATAATCCATTTCAGGATTAAATTCATTCATCATCCAGTTTTTGACCGTATCGGCAACTAATTTACTTGCAAGCTCGCCTGCCTGATGTCCGCCCATGCCGTCTGCCACCATACCGCCCAGAAGATTTTCGTTCCGGTAGATAAAGTAGCTGTCCTCATTGATTTTCCGATGCCGGCCAATATCGGTCACCGCAGCAATTTTCATGGTTTCCACCTCATTTCAGATAAGTGAAGATTTTTTCTCTTGATCCATCACCCTTTTCCGGAGCTGTCCGCAGGATGCGCTGATGTCGCTCCCCAGCTCGCGCCGGACGGTTGCGTTCATGCCCAAACGCTCCAAAAGCTCCTGAAAATGCCGGATTTCTGCGCTCTGCCCTCTTTGAAAGCCGCGCTCCTTTACCGGATTCACCGGAATCAGATTGATGTGACAAAGCATTCCGGAAAGCCTTTTGGCAAGCTCTCTTGCATGCTCGTCGCCGTCATTCACGCCATGGATCAGAGCATATTCAAAGCTGATTCTTCTGCCTGTCTTTTTTATATATGACCGACAAGCCGAAATCAGTACTTCAATCGGATATTTTTTATTAATCGGCATAATCGAACTCCGTATTTCGTTATTGGGTGCATGCAGAGAAATAGAAAGCGTGATCGGAAATTCTTCCTCTGCTAAGCGCTCAATCTGATCCACCACACCGCAGGTGGAAAGGGAAATATGCCGATAGCCGATTCCCAGTCCGTCCGGATGGTTCACATTCTTTAAAAAGCGGATCACATTGTCATAGTTATCCAGTGGTTCGCCAATTCCCATCATCACCACATTGCTGATCCGCTCTCCGAAATCCTTTTGCGCAAATATAATCTGATTGATAATTTCGCCCGCTGTCAGATTCCGGCAAAGTCCGCCGATCGTAGACGCGCAAAATCCGCATCCCATCCGGCAGCCAACCTGGGAGGAAATACAGATGGTATTTCCGTGATGATACCGCATCACAACGCTTTCGATGCAGTTTCCATCCTCCAACCGAAACAGATACTTCACCGTTCCGTCTATTTTTGAAACATACTTTTCCTCAATGGCAAGCCTGGAAACAAAGCATTTCTGCGAAAGCCGCTCCCGTGTTTTTTTCGGGAGATTTGTCATTTCGTCCAGACTCTCCACACCCTTATACAGCCAGGAAAATACCTGCTTTGCCCGGAATTTCGGCTCTCCTTCCTCTAAAAGAAATTGCTCTAATTCTGCATAGGTTAAATCCTTTAAATCAATCACTTTCTCACACCTTCATCAGCTTTGCGATAAAAAATCCGTCTGTTCCCTCTATGTTCGGATAGAGCGTCATCATACCGTTTTGACCCTTTGGAAAGGGAACAAGCGCGGAAAAATCAACAGTCTGAAACTCTGAATACTCCTCCAAAAAGCGTTGGATGATTTCTTCATTTTCCTTTGGTTCTATGGTACAGGTGCTATATACCAGCACACCGCCTTTTTTTAAACAGCGTCCGGCATTCTCTAAAATCCGATACTGGATTTCGGAAAAATCGTCCGCCTCACTTCTTTTCCATTTAATATCCGGTTTTTTTTGTATAATCCCCAAACCGGAGCAGGGGACATCCGCCAAAACGCAGTCTGCTGTATCAAACAGGCTTTCTCGTCTCTGCGATGCATCGATACAAGCGGCAGAAATAATCGAAACCCCCAGCCGCTCTGCATTTTCTTCAATCAAATCAATTTTATGCGGATGAAGATCAAAGGCAAGAATTTTCCCGCGGTTCTCCATCAACTGCGCTAAATGCGTTGTTTTTCCGCCGGGTGCGGCACATAAATCGTAAACAGTATCGCCCGGCTTTGGATTTAACACTCTTGCTGCTAACATCGCGCCGGCATCCTGTGCTGTAACCCAACCTTTTTGGAATAATTCAGAATGCGCCAGATCAAACCCCGGAGACAAGATCCCCTCCGGGCAGATTTTTGACGTTTCTGCATCCGGGAGTTTTTTTAAAACTTCCTCCCTGCTTGTTTTTAGGGTATTCACACGCAGGCTCATGTCCGGCTCCTGATTGCTTGCCGCCATCAGCTCCTCCGAAAAGGCTTCCCCAAAGAGCGACACAAAACGTTTCACCATCCATTCCGGATAGGAATACTGCACCGAAAGCCTTAAAACCGGGTCTTTCGGATATGAAAAAGTGTCCCGTCCGCGGATGACGCTATGTAAAATCCCATTCACAAAGCCTGCACTTTTGGGATGTCCGTATTTTTTTGCTAACTTCACACTCTCATTCACTGCAGCAGAATCCGGAATTTTGTCCATATAACTTAACTGGTAAATCCCCAGCCGCAGAATGAGCAGGATGTATTTGGAAAGCTTTTTCAGCTTCACCTTAGAGTAGCAGGAAATGACATAATCCAGGCTTGCACGATACCGAACCGCCCCGTAAACAAGACTGGTAAAAAATGCTTTGTCCGCACCGCCTAGCGCCGGCTGCTTTGATAGCGTATCCTTTACGGCAAGATTGGCATATGCCGATTCATATTCAATTTGATAAAGCGCTAAAAGCGCAAGCTCTCTTGCCGTTTTCTCCAATGTTTTTCTCCTTCTGTAAATGATTGTAACGCGGAAAAGACGCAGGTAAATTGCCTTTAGGTGCGTATCTCCGAGCCTCGAAATAAAGGCGAGATGCGCCAATTCTATCGCAACGCGGAAAAGACGCAGGCAGGTTGCCTTTTTGAGAGGTGCGTATATACTCCGAACCCCGAAAAAAGGTAAGATGCGCCAATCCTATCGCAACGCGGAAAAGACGCAAGCAGATTGCCTTTTTGAGAGGTGACGGCGTATGTATATACTCCGAACCTCGAAAAAAGGTAAGATGCGCCGCGTATTTTTCGCGTTAATCCCTCCGGCGTCTATTGGCTATCAATACCAATCGCAAAAGCTGCAATGCTGTGGACGCCACTGCTGCCACATAGGTCATTGCCGCTGCGGAAAGTACCTTTTTTGCCTGTTTGGTTTCCTCCTGCGAAAGCATGCCGGTCGAATCCAGAGTTGTAAGCGCGCGTCCGCTGGCATTAAATTCTACCGGAAGCGTAACCAACTGGAACAAAAGCACCAGGGAAAATAACGCAATCCCGACATAAGCCAGATTGATACTCCCTAAGATAATTCCCAAAAAGAACAGCGGCATGGAAAGGGATGATCCGATATTGACCACCGGGATGATAGAATTACGCACCTGAATCGGACGGTAACCCACCGCATGCTGCACAGCATGCCCTGCCTCATGCGCCGCCACACCGACCGCCGCAACCGAGTCGGACGAATAGGTTGCATCCGACAGGCGGATGACATTATCTCTCGGATCGTAGTGGTCGGTTAAATCCCCCGCCACATGCTCAATCCGAACCTGATACAGTCCGTTGCGGTCTAAAATCTGCCTTGCTGCGTCTCTACCGGTCAGTCCCCGATGATTCCGCACCGACTGATACTTTGCAAACGTAGATTTCACTCCCAAGGATGCAAAAGCCGAAAGCATAAAAGCAAAAACAACTAAGATATAAGTAGAATCCCAATAAAACATAAGCGTTCCTCCTAATTCAACACTGTGCCGAATGTAATCTCATGTCCCCTTAAATAGTCGTCCGGATGCATTCTCCTGCTGTTTGGAAACTGCACCTCGGTGAGGTATAAATACCCCTCTTTGCATTGTACCTTCAAACCCTTTTGTGCTTCATGACATAAAATTTCGCCCGGTGTTCCAGACCCGGTTTCTTCTCCGATTTCTGCGCGGTATATTTTTAGTATTTCGCCTTTATAGCTGCTATATGCAACCGGCCAGGAATTCATGCCGCAAATCCATTTTGAAACGTCGCGCGCCGGTCTGTTCCAGTCGATTTTTGCCATATCCTTGGTAATCATCGGCGCATGCGTTGCGCCCTCCGGTTGCTTTCTCGGTGTGATCCGGTCGATTTCCTCAATCGTTTTTACAAGTAATTCTCCGCCGGCTTTTGCCATTCTGTCAAACAGCTCCTCTGACGTTTCGTATTCTCCGATTGTAAGAGTTTCCTGCAAGAGAATATCGCCGGTATCCATGCCCTCGTCCATTTTCATGGTCGTGATACCGGTTTCTTTATCTCCGTTTAACACCGCCCACTGAATCGGCGCTGCACCGCGGTATTTCGGTAACAGCGACGCATGCAGATTCACGCATCCGTATTTTGGGAAATCTAAAACCGCCTTGGGAAGAATTTTTCCATAGGCAACCACAGCGCAGAGATCCGGCTTTAATTTCTCTAAAATCGGCATTAATTCGCCATTTTTAATTGTTTCTGGCTGATATACCAAGATCCCATGCTCCTCCGCAATCACCTTCACCTCCGGTGGTGTGAGTTTATGCCCTCTGCCGCGCGGCTGATCCGGCTTTGTCACTGCACCGACCACCGAAAACCCGGCATCTAAAAGCGCTTTTAGGGATTTTGCCGCAATCTCCGGCGTTCCCATAAATAAAACTCTCATACGCACTTACCTCACTCGTTTTCCACAAATTTTGTAACCTTGTCTAAAAACAATTTTCCGTCCAGATGCTCAATTTCATGACAGAACGCACGCGCCAAAAGCTCTGTGCCGGAGATTTCAAACGGATTTCCGTTCCGGTCCTGCGCGGCAACCGTCACCTCATTCGGCCGCTCCACCTCGCCGTACACCCCCGGTACGCTCAGACCCCCCACCGTGCCGGTCGGCCCACCGGACTCCCTGATAATTTTCGGATTGATCAGCTCAATTTTCCCCTCGCCGATATCAATTACCACCGCATTTTTTAAAATGCCGACCTGCGGAGCAGCTAAGCCGACGCCCTCTGCTTTCTGCATTGTCTCATACATATCGTCTAAAAGAATCGAAAGCTTTTTATCAAAAACCTTTACCTCTTTACATTTTTTATATAAAATTTCATCGCCTTTTTTGCGTATTTCTCTCAGTGCCATTGTGATCCTCCTTAAACTCCGATTGGATTTTTATCAATCATAATACCAATTTCACGATACAGCATATTTTTTCGAAACTGCTCCTCTGCTTCTGCCAAAATTCCATTCAATCCATCGGATGATTCGCATTTGATGAGCAGCTGCCATCGGTACTGATTCTGGATTTTAGGAATCGGAGCTGGCGCAGGTCCGAATATTTCAACCCTTTGCAAAAATTTACCGCTTTTTTTTAAATAGGCTGCAAAAAATCTTGCCCCCTGTGCCACCAGGCTCTCTCCAACTCCCATCAGCCGGATCAGCACCATTTGAGAAAACGGCGGATACCACAGACTCTGCCGCAAAAGCAATTCATTTTGATAAAATGCATGATAATCATGCTTCCGGACATGCTTTAAAACCGGATGCTCCGGCTGGTAGGTCTGAATGACAGCTCTGCCAGGCTTTTCTGCTCTCCCGGCTCTGCCTGTCGCCTGCTCCAACATTGCATAGGCGCACTCCCCGGCGCGGTATTGGTTCATATTCAGCATCACGTCTGCCGAAATCACTCCCACCAGGGTGACATTTCCAAAATCGAGTCCCTTTGTCACCATCTGTGTTCCGATTAAAATGTCGGTTTTTTCCTCCTGAAACTGCTTCAGAATTTTTTCGTGTGAAAATTTCCTTGCCGTTGTGTCAACATCCATCCGAAGCGTGCTTGCCTCCGGAAAAAGCTTCTGTACTTCTTCCTCCACTCTCTGTGTGCCGCCTCCGAAATAACGGATATATTGACTGCCGCATTGCGGACAGACTGTCGGATTCGGTACGGTGAAGCCGCAATAATGACACCTTAAGCTGCTGCCGGATTTATGATAGGTCAGCGAGATGCTGCAATTCGGGCATTTTGCCACATAACCGCAGCTGCGGCAGGAAACAAAGGTGGAAAAACCGCGCCGGTTCAGAAACAGAATCGTCTGTTCCTTCCGCTTCAGATTTTCTGCAAGCTCCGCGACAAGCCGCCGGCTAAACATGGATTTATTTCCCTGTTCTAATTCTGCACGCATATCCGAAATCACAACCGCAGGCATCGCACGTTCAGAGACTCTCTTTTTTAATTCCAAAAGTGTATATTCGCCCCGCTCTGCCCGAAAGTAGCTTTCCACTGAGGGTGTTGCCGAGGCAAACACAAGCGCCGCTCCATATTGCTCCGCCCGCTTTTTGGCAAGCTCATGCGTATCATATCGCGGTTCACACTCTGATTTATAGGTATTCTCATGTTCTTCATCCAAAATAATCACACCGATATCTCTGCACGGCGCAAACACCGCCGAACGCGCACCAATCACGATTCTTTTTTCTCCGCTCTGGATTTTTCGCCATTCGTCATAGCGTTCTCCTAAGGAAAGCCGGCTGTGCAAAATGGCAACCTGATCGCCAAAGCGTGCGCAGAACCGCTCCACCATCTGCGGGGTAAGGGATATCTCCGGCACTAATAAAATCGCCTGTCTGCCTTTTTGAATCGCAGCAGAGATAACATTCATAAAAACCTCTGTCTTTCCGCTGCCGGTCACGCCATGCAAAAGAAAAATCTCCTCCCGGTTTTCTAAAACCGCCTGCCGGATTTTTTTCGCCGCCGCCTGCTGTTCTTCATTTAAAACCGGCGGTTCCGATTTTGTCACCGTTTTACCGCGCAGAGGATCTCTTGATACCTCTGCCTCTAAAATTCGGATATATCCCTTTTTCTCTAAGGCGGTCAGTGCAGAATGGCTTCCCTGTCCAAATGCAACCGCATCTGCGGCTGTCATAAACGGCGTATCAGAAAGCACCTCTAAAATTCTCGCCTGCGCACCTGCCCGCTTTTTTTCCAGCATGGCGCAGAGCTCGTCTACCTCCTCCGGATCAACACATAGCTCTGCAATCCGAACCTTTTTTTCTCTGGTCTTCTGCACATCCTGATATCTGCGCTCTAAAATTCCGGCAGCATACATCGCAGAAAGCTGAGGACGGATTACGCTGTCAAAGCTTTGGGAAAGCTCGCCAACCTCCATGGCGCCGCCGTTTTCTTCAATCAACTCTAAAATCTGCGTTCTGATTTTGGAACGCTGCGGCTCTTTCTTTTTTAATACCGCATATTCCATCGGCTTCAGCTCAACGCCTGCCGGAACGATCACGCGGAATACATTCCGGTAGTCCGAAAGATATTTTTCCCGGATAAAAATCGCAAGCTCCAGCATTTTTTCATCAAAAACGCGCCCCGCCATGACATCTGCGATCGATTTGATAGTCTGCTTTACTGCTGTTTTTTCTTTCACGAAAAGGACATATCCCTCTTTTTTCTGATTGCCTCTCCCAAACGGGACCTGCACCCGGCTGCCGGTTTGAACCTGCTCCTCCAATGCCTTTGGAATTTCGTAATCAAACAGGCGATCCAGCTGTTTTGAATTGTGACATACAAAAACCTCTGCAAACAACAGTATTTCCTCCAAAAATCAAGAAAGAATTATTCTTCCTCCGTATTTTCCGCACTCTCTGTGCGCTCATCCTCTGTCTGGGATTTCTCATAGTTCTCCGCCTCATCTAAATCCACGCTGTCATCCTTGATATTGTCCATGTAATAGCTATCCTCATTATAGCAGCGTTCCCGGCGGATATAGCCAACCTTGCCCTTTGCAATTTCCTCAACGGCAATGGAAACCGGCTTGTGTGCCGAATGGTTGTTTTCTTCCTTTTCTCCGATCATCCGCGCACGCTTCGCCGCCATCGTCACCAAGGTGTAACGGCTGTCCACACATTTTGAAAGCTCTGTAATTCCCGGTTTTGTCATCATACTTTTTCTCACCTTTCTATTTCATTCAATAGCGCATCCAAACGCTCCATTTTACTGCTTCTTTTCCGGATCACACCGCAGACATCCTCCACACATGCTTCCAGATCATCATTCACAATCATTTCGTTATATTTTGGCGCCTGCTCCATTTCCCACGCTGCAGCGTCCAGACGTTTCCGGATTTGCTCGGCATTTTCCCTGCCGCGATCCTCCAGCCGGCGCTTTAATTCCTTCATGGACGGCGGCAAAATAAAGATCAGCACTGCCTCTGGCAGCATTTCCTTAACCTTAAGCGCCCCCTGCGGCTCAATTTCCAAAAGAACATTTTTTCCCTGCTCCAGCATATCCTCCACTGCCTTTTTGGGTGTTCCGTAATAATTTTCATTATAGACCGCCCATTCCAGCATTTTTCCCTCATCAATCATACTCCGGAATCGTTCCTCCGAAACAAAATGATAGGTTTCTCCGTCCACCTCGTTATTCCGCTGATCACGCGTGGTGGCAGATACGGAAAGAAAAATCGGCTCTTTCTTTAAAAGCGCTTCGCAAACAGTTCCCTTTCCTGTTCCGGACGTTCCGGAAATTACAAATACTGAACCTTTATTAATCTTCCTCCGCCTCCGCTTCTTCTTCCGTTTCTTTCAGTCTGTGCGCCACAGTTTCCGGCTGAATCGACGAGAGAATCACATGCTCGCTGTCAGTAATCAGAACAGCTCTTGTTCTTCTTCCATAAGTGGCGTTCACTAACAGCCCCTTGTCCTCCGCTTCTCGGATTACCCTTTTGATTGGTGCAGATTCCGGACTGACAATTGCAATCAGGCGGTTTGCCGCAACCATATTTCCGAATCCGATATTAATTAATTTCATTCTCATACACCCCTACTCTATGTTCTGTACCTGTTCCCGGAGCTTTTCCACCTCTGCCTTCAGCTGCACCACCTGCTTTGCAATGGTTAGATCACTTGCTTTTGATCCGGTTGTGTTAATTTCCCGGTTGATCTCCTGAATCAGAAAATCCAGCTTTCTGCCTGCCGGCTCATTCTGCAAAAGAATGGTATCAAATTCATCAAAATGGCTTCTTAAGCGAACCATTTCTTCCTGCACGTCAATTTTATCTGCAAAAATTGCTACCTCAGTCAGAATCCGCGCATCATCAATCTCGCGGTTTTCTAACAGCTCCGTAATCCTTGTCCGCAGACGGCATTCATATTCCCGGATCGTTTCCGGAGAACGGCGGTCAATTTCTTCTGCCAGCGATTTCATATATGTAATCCGCTCCCGAAGATCTTTTTCAATTCTCTCTCCCTCGCGGATACGCATTGCTAAAAATGCGTCGACAGCGCCGTCTATTGCAGGCAAAACCTGCGTCCATACCGTTTCCTCGTCCTCCTCCTTCTGGCGGATTTCAAAGATGTCATTATATCGCGCAACACTCATCACCGAAATATCATCCCGGAGTCCGAACCGGTCCCGAAGCTCTCCAAGGGCAGAAAGATAGTTTTCTGCCAGCTGCTCATTCACGCGGATCTCTTTATCGGATGTGCCGAAATTTTCAATATTTAAATAAAAATCCACTTTTCCTCTGGAAATTTTCCGGGAAAGAAGTGTACGGATGCGTTCCTCCAGAAAGCTATAGTACCTTGGAGTTTTAATTCCAAAATCAGAGTACCGATGGTTCACTGACCGTAATTCCGCGGAAATTTTCTTACCGTCTGCTACAATCTCACACCGTCCGTATCCCGTCATACTTTTTAACACATACTTCACCTGTTTCTGCTTTGCTTAATGATATACCCTTTTATTATAACACACATTTATCAAAAAAAATATAGCTTTTCCAAAAATTTTTAAAAAAATTTACAAAAATCTGAGATAGTGTAAAAAAAACTTTACAAATTTCCGAAAAAATTAGCAACCATACACAAGTAAAATTTAAAAAATTTCATTTACAAACGAAAAAAAAGAGGGTATAATATAGGATATAACATACTTAATGATTGGAAAGGCAGAGACTCATGGAACATATTTTTGAGGACATCCGGTGCGCAAACCGGATCGTGATAAAGGTTGGAACCTCCACCCTTACCTATCAGACCGGAAAAATGAATTTACAGATCATAGATCAGTTGGCACGCGTATTATCCGATCTCCGAAATCAGGGAAAGGAAATTGTTTTAGTTTCCTCCGGCGCAATCGGAATTGCTGTCGGAAAATTAGGGCTTTCCGAAAAGCCAAAGGAAACCGCAAAAAAACAGGCGGTTGCAGCAGTTGGTCAGTGCGAGTTGATGTATCTTTATGATAAGCTTTTTTCCGAATACAACAACACAGTTGCACAAATTCTGTTAACCGCGGAGGATATCGGTATCCCACGCCGCAAAAGAAACGTTCAGAATACTATCTCCGAGCTTTTGGATATGGGAATTATTCCGATTGTAAATGAGAATGACACGGTATCCGCAAAGGAAATTGAAATCGGTGACAATGACAACCTGTCTGCCATGGTGGCAGAAATGATTGACGCAGACTTATTAGTCCTTTTTTCCGATATTGACGGACTTTATGATAAAGATCCCCACATCCATCCTGATGCGAAAAAACTGGAGGTTGTGTTTGATTTGGATCAGCTGACCTGCTCCGCCGGCGGTGCAGGCACAAAGCAGGGAACCGGCGGTATGGTGACAAAGCTGCAGGCGGCAAAGCACGCAACCGGCGAGGGAATCCATATGGTGATTGCAAACGGACAGAAAATCACAGCGTTATACGATATTTTAGATGGAAAACAGGTGGGAACACTGTTTGTTTCCAAGAATTTTTCTGAAAAGGAGATCAAGGCATGAACGAAGCAGAACAAAAATCCCGGCTGGCAAAGGCAGCAGCAAATCGTCTTGCATGCACCGACACAAACACAAAAAACAACGCGCTCAAAAAAATTGCAGACGCGCTGATTGCCCATCAGGATTTCATTTTAGCAGCCAACCAAAAGGACGCTAAAAAAGCACAGGAAAACGGAATGACCCAGGCAATGCTGGATCGGCTGACCCTGACTGAGGAGCGGATTGCAGGCATTGCCGACGGTGTGAGAAAGGTTTCTGAGCTTCCCGACCCAATCGGAGAGGTCATCTCCTCTTGGAATCGTCCGAACGGACTGCAAATTGCCAAAAAGCGCGTTCCGATCGGCGTGATTGCAATTATTTATGAGTCCCGTCCGAACGTGACCGCAGACGCAGCGGCGCTTTGCTTAAAAAGCGGAAACACCGTGGTGCTCCGCGGCGGCAGCGAGGCGATTCATACCAATATCGCAATGATGCAGATTATGCAGAAGGCGGCATATGCCGCCGGCATTCCGGAGGGAAGTCTGAATCTGATTGAAGATACCAACCGCGATACGGCGGTTTCCTTGATGAAACAAAACGGTCTGGTGGATCTTCTGATTCCGCGCGGCGGTGCAAGGCTGATTCAGTCGGTTGTGCAGAATGCCACCGTTCCGGTGATCGAAACAGCCGCCGGAAACTGTCACGTCTATGCGGATGACCCATGTGATTTTGACATGGCAGAAAAAATCATTCTGAACGCAAAGGTGCAGCGTCCGTCCGTCTGTAATGCAATGGAAACACTCTTAATCGCACGCGGAATCGCAGAGGAGTTTTTGCCACGGATTACAAGCGCTTTGCGCGAAAAAGGAGTAGAACTCAGAGGCTGCGGAGCATGTCGAAAAATTGTTCCGGACATGAAGCCTGCCACAGAAGATGACTGGTATACTGAATATAACGACTATATTTTAGCGATCCGGATTGTTGAGAATGTGGATGCGGCAATCGCACATATCAACCACTATAACACCGGACATTCCGAAGCGATTATTACCAGTGATCCTCTACATGCGGAAAAATTCTTAAACGAGATTGACGCGGCAGCTGTTTATGTCAACGCGTCCACACGCTTTACCGATGGCTTTGAATTTGGCTTTGGTGCGGAAATCGGTATCAGCACACAGAAAATTCATGCACGCGGTCCAATGGGCTTAGAGCAGCTGACTTCCATTAAATATGTGGTACGCGGAAACGGTCAGGTGCGCGGATAAATCATGAAATATTTAAAGCAGTTTTTTTGGATTTTATTTATCAGTCTTTTGGGGGAGCTTTTAGGGAGATTGCTCCCCCTCCCCGTTCCGGCAAGCGTATATGGCATTTTACTGATGCTTTTTGCACTGAAAACAGGGATTCTAAAGCCTTCCCAAGTGGAGGACGCGGCAGATTTCTTTCTGGAAATCATGCCGGTTTTATTTATCCCTGCCGGAGTTGGACTTTTGACAATCGGCGAAAAGCTCTTATCAAATCTTGTTCCATTTTTGATATTAACGCTTTTGAGTACGGTTATTGTGATGGCTGTTACAGGAATGGTTTCTCAACGGATTTTAAAAAGAAAAGAGGATCAAGAAAAATGACAGAAAGTCTCTTTTTTGGAATTGTGCTAAGCTTAGGCGGTTATTTTCTCGGCTTAAAGCTTCAGCAAAAAACCGGACTGAAATTTTTAAATCCGCTCTTAACCTCCATTCTGATGGTGATTCTTGTTTTGGCAGTCTTTCGGATTCCCTTTGCCGACTATGATTACGGCGCAAAATACTTAAGCTATTTCCTGACGCCGGCAACCGTTTGTCTTGCCGTTCCGCTTTACCGGCAGTTTGCTCTTTTAAAGCGTTATCCGGTTGTGCTTCTCGCCTCCATCATCACAGGCGCGCTGTCGTCCATGGGAAGTATTTTTCTATTGTGCCTTTTGTTTGGAAGTAAAACAGAATTTTTTATCAGCATGCTCCCAAAATCTATCACAACTGCCATTGGGATGGGGCTTTCGCAGGAGCTTGGCGGAATCCCGGAAATCAGCGTTGCCGCCATTGTCATTACCGGTATTTTCGGTAACATGGCAGGAGAAGCAATCTGCCGGATCTTTAAAATAACCGATCCGATTGCCGTTGGTCTTGCGCTTGGCACCTCCGCACATGCCATCGGAACTGCCAAGGCATTGGAATTAGGCGAAGTGGAGGGCGCTATGAGCAGTCTTTCCATTACCGTCTGCGGACTTCTGACCGTCCTGTTTGCATCCTTTTTTGTTCGGTTTTATCCGATATGATTTCGGAAAATTGAAGATAGCGTCAATATAGATACCCCGGCAGATCTTCAACACAAGGCATTGATAAGCCAGTTATATTGAAAAAAACCCGCGGTGCATTTTTTCACACCGCGGTTTTCTGGTTCTTTGCGTAGTTACTTATCTATGATTTTCAAAGCATTCGCTGCAATAAACCGGTCGATCATTTCTCGGCATAAACGGAACCTTATCCACCTTTCCGCAGTCTGCGCAAACGATCTCATACATTTCCTTGTTCTGCTTCATACTGTTCTTTCTTGCCGTTCTGCAGTCTCTGCAGCGTGTCGGCTCATTCTGAAAGCCTTTTTCAGCATAAAACTCCTGTTCTCCTGCTGTAAAAACAAACTCGTTTCCGCAGTCCTTACAAATTAGCGTCTTGTCTTCATACATGTTTTTTCCCTCTCTTTTGACCTGAATGATATAGATTTCCCCCGTCTCGGCCGGAATTGCACCGGCAACTTACAACTGCAATGCTTTGCTTCTTTAAGCTACAAAACGGATGTTACGACCAAAAGAACTGTTACTTTCTTTCGGTTAGAATATTCTCCACCTTTTTTCTTATCCGCTGAATGGCATTATCTGCCGCTTTCGGTGTTTTCCCAATTTTTTCTGCTATCTGCTGATAGGAAAGTCCCTCCAGATAATATGCCAAAACCTGAAGCTCCAATTTAGAGAGCGTCCGATTAATGGTTTCCTCAATTCCGTTGAGATTTTCTCGTTCAATCAGAATACTTTCCGGATTCTGCGGCTGATCGGCGCTTTTGGAGAAAAGCTTTTCTTCGGAGCTTTCATTCTCCTGCTTCTGATCCAATGACACATAAGAATTCAGCGGTGCATGCTTATGCCTGAGAGCCGACTTCACAGCAGTTAAAATCTGCCGCCGTACACACACTCCGGCAAATGCCCGAAAGGATGACTTTTTCGGATCGAAATCACGTACCGCCTTATACAGCCCTATCATTCCCTCCTGAAATAAATCGTCCCGATCTGCTCCGGCAAGATAATACGGACGAAGCTTGGCATATACAAAATTCCGGTATCGGATCATGATATGATTATATGCTTCTTCATTTCCTGCTTTTGCCAGTGCAGCAACCTCCTCATCAGATAATTCGCAAAAAGTAATTCTCATTCCCTGTGAACCTCCTTTTGCCTCCTGAATCACGTGTTAGGTATATTATACCATAGTAATTTTTTGTTGTCAAGATAAATATATATATTTTTCACAAAAAAATATTTTACAAAATGTCGAAAATTATAAAAACTTGATACATGCTCGTGGATTATTTCCAAATTTATAATTATTTAATGTTTTTCTGGCTTTT
>RQCD01000131.1 GCA_008668455.1 Clostridia bacterium | reverse complement strand
GATGGCTTTGAACGGATTTTAGATAGTCTCGGAACAAACTATTTTCTGAAAAGCCTGATCATTGAGGGAATTTTCCCAGCGATTTCCAGGTTTGAAAAAAAGCTTTTGCAGAAGCTCAACCGGTATTACCATCATGAAGCGGATAAAAATAATTAAAAAAAGTATTGTATCTTTTTTAAAAATGTGATATACTGAAAGAAAAAGCCGGAAAAAGGCGGAATGGAGATTTTTATGAAGAAAAAGCTTTTAGGGATACTGACAGTTCTGGCGGTATCAGTGCAAATGTCGGCAGTTTTTGCAGAAAAAACAGCTCCGACTATTATTGTCAATGAGAGAGAAATGTATTTTGCAGATCAGGGACCGGTGATTCAGGAGAAAACCGGCAGAACGCTGATTCCTCTGCGTGCAGTTTTAGAGGAATGTAACGCAAAGGTAGAGTGGGATGCATAATCAAGAACCATTCATGCAACCGCAGGCGATAACAGACGTGAGGTTACCCTGACGATTGACAGCGACCAGATGAAAACACGCTATTACCAGTCTCTGATGGAGTTTACAGACGACACTGTTACCCTGGACGAGCCGGCGCAGATCATGAATGACCGGACTATGATTCCGGTGCGTGCCGTTGTCGAGGCGCTTGGATCCAAGGTAGACTGGGATGAGGACTCACAGGTGATTAATATCACATCCAGAGCCTATATGCGCTATCTGATGGATCAGGGGGTTTTAGATTCAGAGTTTAAGCCGATTGAAAAGAAAGAGGGAGAAAAGGTATATGATGCCTCAAAAGAGCTTCCGGCGCTTTCTTTAACATCCGAGGCTCAGACAGTTGCAGAGGGTGAAAGCTTTGATGTATATGTGAATCTGAATAATCTGGAAACACTCGGCGGAGAAAAAAGACTCTTTACCGGCTGTTCCCTTGGCATATATTATGATTCGGATGTTTTAAATTATGACGGATATACCTTTGTGGACGGCGAGGAGGAATACCGTGCTGTTCTGGATGCATCCAACGCAGAGTTTAAGGGTAATTCTGTAAAGATTGTTTCCATTGCACACTACGGAAATGAAGAGCAGGAAACAAAGGACGGCGCAATTATGAAGCTGACCTTTAAGGTGAAAAAGGCAGAAAAAACTGAACTTCGCCTTTCCAATCGTCTGACTGATTTAGGCTATGATACATATTTCACTATTCGCGTAGACGATAAGGATATCACCTGCACCGACGCAACACAGCTCTATATTGATACGACACCGGTTATCATTAATCAATAAAAAAAGCGGCTTTTGCCGCTTTTTTTATGCCAGAAAGCAAGCAATCTGATACACTGCTGCGGAGCAAAGCCAGGCTATTAGTAATCTCTGAGCGCAAAAAAGGATCAGGTCGCGCCGGGAAAGCTCAGAGGAAAAAACGGAGAGTGCGGCGGCGCAGGGGGGTGCGATCAGAAGAAAGGTGAGAAAAGATGCAGCAGACGCCGGAGTAAAGGGCAGATTTGAGCCAAATAAAACTCCAAAGGAGGACAAAACCGCCTCTTTTGCAGCAAGTCCGGAAAAAAGGCTCACCACGCTTTCCCAGTTTCCGAATCCGCATGGACGGAAAACAGGCGCAAAGAAATTTCCGGCATATGCGAGCATGCTCCGGTTGGGAGCGCAAAAATGCAGGGAAAAATCCAAGCTTTGTAAAAGCCACAGCAATATTCCGGTCAGCAGAACAATCATGCCGGCACGGCGGAAAAAGTCCGACAGCCGATCCCGGATCTGGTTTGAAACATTTCGGAAAGAGGGCATGCGGTAGGGAGGAAGCTCTAAAAGAAACACAGACTCCTGCGCGTATATCCTTCTGGTTATCAGTGCATAAACGAAAGCGGATAAGATACCGGCAAGATAGAAAAGCGTGACTGCCAGTCCTGTATGTGCCGGAAAAAAAGAGTGGATCAGCATCAGTGTCACCGGAAGTTTTGCACTGCACGGAAGATACGGAATCATAAAGATTGTTTTTCTTCGCTTTTTTGCATCCCGGATCACGCGTGAGGAGAGAATGGCAGTTGCCGAGCATCCAAACCCAGACAAGAGCGGCAGAATGCAGTGACCGTCAAGCCCCAGCCGTTCCATTGTATGATGGGAAAGAAAAATCATCCGGGCAAAATATCCGCTGTCCTCTAATATTGCTAAAAAGAAAAACAGCAGGAGCAGCTGCGGAAAAAATGCCGCCATACCGGAAATCGCCGGGAAAATTCCCTCAATGATCAGGCTTTTCAGAAAATAGTTTGTTCCGAGACTATCTAAAATCCGTTCAAAGCCATCTGCTGGAAGTAACTGCAGCAGAGAGGAAAGCGCATTGCCGGGTGCACCGAAGGTCAGATAGAACATCAGAAAGAATGTACAAAGCAGAATCGGTATTGCAAAAATGGAATGAAGAAACGCCCGGTCAAGCGCTTCTGTTTTTTGCAGAATCCTGTTTTCTCCGGTACGGCTTTGTACACTCTTTATCATTTCCGGAATCGGAGGAATTTTATGATTCATTTTTTTCGGAATAACATTGGATAATTCCAAAATCCCCTGACCGGTTGCCGCGGAAATCAAAACAACCGGAATCCCAAGAATTTTCGAGAGTTTTTCGGCATCGATCCGCTGTCCGCTTTTTTCTAAAAGATCGCACAGGTTCAGCGCAAGCGCCATAGGATGTCCTAATTTCCCCAATTCGCAGGTCAATGCCAGACTTCGCTCCAGCTGGGAAGCGTCTGCGATATTTAAAATCCAGTCCGGATTTCCCTTTGTCAGAAAATTAGCAGAAAGCCGTTCTTCTGCGCTGCTCCCGGAAAGAGAATAGATTCCCGGGAGATCAAAAAGAGTGTTATTTCCCCATACTCCGCTTCTTTCCGAAACAGTCACACCGGCGCGGTTTCCCACCTGGTATCGGCTGTTCGTCAGCCGGTTAAAGAGAGATGTTTTCCCGGAATTAGGGTTTCCGGCCAAGTAAATGATACTCATATTGTTTCCTTTCTATGTGTTCCGAAAAGCTTTTGCAGCTCCACCAATGGCAGCGGCGCAAAGGACAAAAGTCCTACAATGCTCCATTGCAGAGCGTTGAGCGGAACAACGCGGAATAGGGGGGAAAGCATCGGAACAGACACCACACCGACCTGTAAAATCACCCCGATCAAAAACGCTCCGACTAAATAAGGATTGGAAAGGATTCCAACCGAGAATACCGAATGCTCACTTCGCATATTAAAGGCATGCACTAGCTGAGAAAGGCTTAAAACGCAGAAGGACATTGTTCTTCCAATCTCCGGTGTGCCGGAGCAGTCAAAGAAGATTCGCCCTATGGTAAATGCCAGAAGCGCCAGGCCGCCGATCATTCCACCCTCAATTCCGATTGTCCACCAAAGTCCGTCTGCAAACAGTCCTTTTTTGGGGGAGCGCGGAGGATGCGTCATTAAATCCTTTTCCGGGGGATCTAAGCCGAGCGCAATTGCCGGCAGTGAATCGGTGACAAGATTCACCCATAACAGCTGAATGGCGAGGAGTGTTGTCTGCGAGCCGAACAGCAAGCCGAATAAAATGGTCAGAATTTCTCCGATGTTACTGGAGAGCAAAAACTGAACCGCTTTTTTGATATTTGAGAAGATAGCGCGCCCCTGCCGGACAGCAGCCACGATTGTGGCAAAATTATCATCTGTTAAGATCATGTCAGACGCGGATTTTGCCACATCTGTTCCGTTTTTGCCCATGCTGCAACCGATGTCAGCGGTTTTTAATGCCGGTGCGTCGTTCACGCCGTCGCCGGTCATTGCCACAACAGCGCCCCGTTTTTGCCAGGCACGGACAATCCGAACCTTGTGTTCCGGAGTAACGCGTGCGTAAACGGAATAATGCTCCACGCTGTTTTCTAAGTCCTCCTGCGACATGGCAGATAGCTCTGTTCCGGTCAGCACGCGATCCGAGCTGGAAAGAATACCAACCTGTTTTGCCACAGCTGCGGCAGTGTTGGCATGATCTCCTGTGATCATCACAGGAATAATGCCCGCCTTGCGACAGACTGCAACAGCCTGTGCCGCCTCCGGGCGCGGAGGATCCTCAATCCCGATCAGTCCCAGAAATACAAACTGCTCCTCGGCTGCAGTGCTGTTGGTGGTATCACGGTATGCAACCGCCAACACGCGCAGAGCGCGCGAGGTCAATTCCTCGTTCTCGGCAAGAATTCTATTTCTGGCAGAATCGGTCAGCGTCAGAGCAGCTTCTCCGCTCTGGTAACGGCTGCAAAGCGGCAGAAGTATATCCGGCGCACCTTTTATGATACTGCAATAGCCGGAACATTTTTTGTGTACGGTGATCATTCTTTTTTTTCTGGAATCAAACGGAATTTCCGAAACACGGGGATATTTTTTGTCCGATTCCGCTTTGGAAATTCCCTGCTTTTGTGCAGCAGAAAGGATTGCCGCTTCTGTGGGATTCGTGCTGTCCGGGTCAGAGCAGAGCGCAGCATAAAAAAGCGTTTTGTCCGATCCGGCAATTTTCGTTACCGTCATTTTGTTTTCTGTCAGCGTTCCGGTTTTGTCTGAGCAGATGACCGAGGCGCTCCCAAGCGTTTCAACCGACGGCAGATTTCGGATAATCGCATTCTGCTTTGCCATCCGCTGCACACCGATTGCAAGCATAATTGTGACAATTGCCGGCAGCCCTTCCGGAATTGCTGCCACAGCCAGGCTGACCGAGGTTAAAAACATATCAAAGGGTGGGATCCGGCGGCAAAGCCCCACAAAAAAAATTACACCGCAGATAAAAAGTGCAATCCAGCCTAAAATTTTTCCGACCTCGGAGAGCCTTTTTTGCAGCGGGGTTTCCTTTTTTTCGGCGTCTAAAATTAATCCGGCAATCTTTCCAACCTCTGTGTTCATGCCAGTTTCAACAGCAATTGCTTCTGCTTTTCCGCCTAATACCAGGGAGGAGGCATAGGCGAGATTTTTTCGTTCTGCCGGAGGTGTTTTTAGAGAATAAACCCCTTCTGCGGATTTCCAGACGCCGCCGGATTCGCCCGTTAGGGAGGATTCGTCTGTTTGCAGCTGTAGCGAGGAAATCAGCCGGCAGTCTGCCGGAATCCGATCTCCGGTTTTCAGAATCAAAAGATCTCCCGGAACAACCTCCTCTGCCGGGATTTCAGCAATTTTTCCAGAACGGCGAACGTGCGCCGTGGGGGAAGTGATTTTTTTTAATGCCTCTAAAGAGCGTTCGGCGCGGTTTTCCTGTATCACCCCTAAAATCGCGTTAAATACCACAATGCCTAAAATCATGATCGGATCGACCCAGTCGGTATCCTGGTGCAGCCAGGAGGTGAGAAAGGATAAAAATGCCGCAGTTAAAAGAATCAGAATCATAAAATCCTGAAACTGCGCAAAAAAATGCCGGAGAAAACCGGATTTTTTTGGTGTATGCAAAAGGTTTCTCCCGTGCTCTGAAAGACGGCGGCGCGCCTCCTTTTCCGAAAGCCCGTCCCTGGAATCCGTGCCTAATAAACGAATGGTTTCTTCTGCTGTCTTATCGTGCCATATCATGTCTTTTCAGCCTCCTGTGTTATCTTTGTTACAGTATATTAGAAAGGTTGTCTGTTTATTTCGTTTTTTAAAAAAATTTTAAAAAAATACTTGACAATATGTGTATTATATGATATAGTACAGATAGTACAAGTAATACAGTAATTGTACAGAAAGGAGGAGCGTTATGTTTCAGCTGGATTTTGGTGACCACCGACCGATCTATGAGCAGATTAAGGACCGCTTTAAAAATCTGATCATCAGCGGAGCGCTATCGGAGCATGAAAAGCTGCCGTCCGTCCGGGAGCTTGCCGGAACGCTTGCAATCAATCCGAATACCATCCAAAAGGCATACCGGGATTTGGAGTCAGAGGGGTACATTTATTCGCTTCGGGCAAGGGGGAGCTTTGTTGCTCCGCAGTCAAGCATTGCCCGGCAGGAACAGACGGGGAGAATGCTGTCTGAATTAGAAGATCTATTACAGAAAATGAAGTTCTGCGGTGTGGAAAAGAGAATGGCTTTAGACGCTGTGGAGCAGGTTTATCAAAATGAAGAAAGGATGTGAGAGCATGATTTATGTGAATCATGTGAATAAAAGCTTCGATACATTTCGTGCTTTAGACGATTTGTCTCTGCATGTAAAGTGTGGATCGGTCTATGGACTGATCGGACCGAATGGAGCAGGAAACACAACGATTCTGAAGCATCTTGCAGGGATTTACCGGCAGGACGGCGGGGAGATACAAATGGGCGG
>RQCD01000162.1 GCA_008668455.1 Clostridia bacterium | reverse complement strand
GCTCTACCGGGAGCGGAGTTTCCAGTTTGTTATTCTTGATACTGATACTGATTGTATTTGTTCCCCGCCGTAGCGTCTCACAGTCCAAAGCCGGCTCGGTCAATTCATAATCAAGCGTCAGCGTTTTTGCAGTTACGATCTGTTCTTCACCATGGACGCCATATTTTGAAACCGGTACAATTTTATAGGTATATTCCTTTTCCCGTTCCAAATTCGTAAATTGAATCCGATAAAGCGAATTTGGAATACTGCCGCGATAGAACCACTGATCTCCCTTTTTCTCATACGCCCAAACGGACTGATAACCGCTTGTATTTGCCCAGGAAATTGTGATATTTCGGTTTCCGCCCACAGCATTGACCTTATCCGGTTTTCCGGAGGGGATTTCATAATCCGAAACATCACCGTTTGTGATCAGATTTTCTCCGGTCAGATCGCCGTTTTCATCTAACTCATATGCCTCTACATTATCAATCCAAAAGCCTTTGGTGGCATAGGGAATGGTAAAGCCGATATGTTTTTTTGCGGTATCGGGCGAGGTATAGGTAAAGGAAAGCTTTTTCCAATCATAGCTGCCGGAGGTTCCCTCTATCACATCGCTGGTATATCCGTCGTAAAGCGATGACCAGCTGACAGTTGATTTTAAATTGTCGGCATTTCCGTCTGCCTTTACCCAATAGGAAATGGCATAGGTTTTGCCCTCCTCCATCTCAAGTCCCTTTTGCATTGCTGTAATAAAGGTTTTATCAATCGAACGTGTATGGTTTGAGACGAATTTTGCAGAGGCTGTTCCAGGCTCTCCGGCATTCTCATCCGGGTCAACCACAAATTTTGCCGGATTGTACGGGAAATCTCCCTGCTGATTCAAGCCGAAATTCCATTCCGGAATCGAATCTCCCCATATCGTGTTATTATCAATCGCGGCATACATCTGAATGGTGCTTTGATCGTCAAAGGTAAATACAATTTTTGCACAGATGATGGAGTTTGAAAGTTCATATACCTGCCGCAGGCCGCCGGTTGTGTCATACTGATCTCCGATTAGAGTTTCGCCTGATTCGGTCACCTGATAGAGTGCAATATTCGTCAGATTCTGCACATTCGGATTGATCCAGGAAATGGAATTCAACCCCTGTGTACCCGGCGCCATGAAGAAATTGACCGGCTCGTAATCGTTCGGATTCGGCTCAAATGTTTCTTCAATCAACGGAGTAAAGGTGTCTGTTTCTGCATCGTATGTGCCAATCCGGACATTATCAATCCAGATTCCGTCAGATTTTTGCGCAACCGAAAAGGTAAAGGACGAAATATTATCTGTTTTGACAAAATTCTTTGTCTTTTCCGTCCAGTCGCCGTTTCTTGCAATATGCTGATTGCCTGCCGCCGCGTTCCAGCGGTCGCCGTCATTGCACCAGACATGCAGACGATCTGCATTATGTGTTTTCACCATATACCGGAGCTGATAGGTTTCTCCTGCTACAAGCTTACCTTGATTGGCAGGAATGCTCCATTCTGCACACAGGCAGGCGTCATTGGAAACATTTTCGTTGTGATCCGGGTTTGATCCGGATTTTAACGGCTGGAATTTATTCGAGGTAAATTTTAAGCTATGCTCACTCTGATACCCCTCGGAAGAATCAACATAAGCCGCTCCGTTTGCATAGGTGTTGGTCGGCTCAGTGTCACTTTTCCATCCGTCACGAATGGAAAACCGCCAGTCGCCTGTGGAAACCGACTGCGACATTTTGGGCGCGGTATATGTTTTTTCCGCTCCGTTCTTTTTCACCGTCAGTGTAAATACATCCGACCGTTCAAAGGCGTCCACACCGATTTTATTAAACGCTCCCTTTTCTAAAATCCATTCATTTTCAATTTCTTCCCCGTTTTTATAAAGATGGATTTCCTCTGCATCCGCATCATCCGGATTGTTCCAGGAAAGAATGGTTCCCTTTGGATTATAAACCTGCGCCACTGCTAAGAAGTTTGTAACCTCGGTATCGATCTCGTCTCCGCTCCGATATCCGCAATGATCAGACAGATCATCTGTAAAGGTTGTCTGCGCTGCAAATGCCGGGATCATCATTTCGATTGCCATACCGGCTGATAGAATCGCCGCTGTTATTTTTTTCATATTCATCACTGTCACCTCCCGTTATTCTACACAATACATCGCTGCAATCTTATGCCACGATCCGTTGATCACAACCTGGTTACCCTCGTGTAACTCTGCAAGGCTTGCAGTTCTGACCTTTGCCGTTTTCTTGTCATAAAACATAACCGTGTTTGTTCCGGTCAGAATCAGCGTTTTTTCACTGCCGCCGATTTTCAGCTTCATAATGCCCTTTTCGGTATCAATCAGCGCAATCGTACCGGTGATCAGACTGGAAGAACCGTTTGGCAGATTCCACTGCTCCGTAAAGTCATCCTCTAAATTAAAGATCGGAGAAATGTAATCCACAATTCCGTGATCGTCCACATGATACTGCACCAGCATACCGCGCTTTACCTTTGCCGCCTGCTCCTGATCCTTGATATAGTAGGAGAAATTTGAAAATCTTCCTACCATACCGACAATCTCGGTCACATTTTCATCCTCATAGCTTCCCTCAAGCACCTTGGTTATCAGGAAATAATTAGAGGAAACTCCGGATTTTTTGCTTTCATCCGTCAGGGTTACCGTAAAGATGTCCGCAAAATTGTATTCGTCAATATCATAGGCACGGCAGGTTGTCCATTTGTCGTTCTGGAATCTGGATTCCACTGGCTTGAACTGGTAAAGAGACTTGTCACTTCTCTGCTCGCCAACCGGCAATTCCAGAATTTTAGCGCCGTTGTTTGCATAGTAGGAATAATCAATCGTGCGCTGCGCCGCATAATACCAGCCGGAAATTTCAGACGTTTTGGTAAATTTATTTTCCTGATAAAGATTTGTCTGCGTTGCAAGCTCAATGCTCTTAACCTCACCCTTGCTGTTAAATTCCATTTTGGCAAGCTGCGGCTCCTGTCCCTCTAAATGAGCGGCTAAAACCTCACCGCTGCACTTTCCGTCCTCCCAGGAAACATTCTTTGCCGTTTTTGCCTCTTTCCATTCATTATTCATATCCATATAGGAAATGATTGCGGTATCCGGATTGTCGTCACTGCAATAGGCTTTATAATATAAGTAGTAGTTAAGCTCCTGCTTTTCCTCCATATATGCGATTTCGCCCAGGCTGTTTAGGGAAAACTGATAGGTCTTACTGGTGTCATAGGTTTTTCCTTTTTCTGCAAGCGTTTTTAAAAGTCCGTTTGTGATTCCATAGACAGTACCCAAAACCGTTGCTTCCATTTCCTCCCGATCCCAGGAGCTGATTTTTCCCTCAATCTTTTCACTGCTTGCATCAATGATCACACGCTTATGATCCTTGCTCTCTGCAACCAAAAGCACATCGCCGGGAGCAAGCTCGCCAAAGGACGCTTCCTTTTTGTTTTTGATGATCTGATAGTCCTTTTCCTCTGCTCCCTCAAGCTCTAACTGCTCCAGCGCACCGGTATACAGTTTCTTTCCAAAAATGATCTTATTGGAATTGGTTCTGGAGGAAACAATCATTTCCTGATAGGTCTCTACAAACACAACCTCATAGCGTCCGTTTTCGTTATTGTCTACCAATCGAACCGAACCGATTTCCGGCTTGAGATCTGCATCTGTATAGTCGCTGTAAAATCTTCCGTTCAAAATCACCTTGGGGGGATACTCAAGCGTTGCCGTTTTTTCCTTTGATCCGGAATCGTAGCGGATTTTTGTATCCTCTACATCAACCAGATCCTTTGCGTCAATCGTCAGCTCGGTGTTTTTCTCAGCATACATATAAACGATGCCATCGTCATTCAGATACACTTTCACTCTTTTTCCGAGCAGATCGGAATAATCACGATCTCCCAAAACAGAGTATTCCTCTGCGTCAATTGCAATGATACCGTTTGCACAGCCCTCCGCTCCGTATAAAGAGGTGATCGGTGTGGCTGTTACAATGCCGGTGATCTTTTTTACATCATACCGGTGAGAAAGCATGGTTTCTCCGGTTAAAACCTTATATTCCGTCTTTTCTCCGCCGTCAAAATCACGCACCATCGGAGACGCTGCAAGCATGTTATCAATCAGTTTTATTGTGTCCTGATAGCTAATGGTTTTCCCGGTAAGCGAGACTCCTGCGGTCAGACCAATATTTTGCGCAGTCGTCCGGTATGCCGCTGCTGTTTTGCCGTTTCGCTCTGCGGTCAGCCGGTAGCCAAGCGTGATGACTGCATATCGGAGCGCATCGTCCGGCGATACCTTTGCACTCGTCTTTTCACTGCCGTCAATCATGCTCATCATCACACCAAATTCAATCGGATCCATATCACCCTTTTGATAGATCCGCGACATCATTTTCAGAATGTTTTTTAAGGTAATGTCCTGTTCGTTTTGGTTGTCGGTAATTCCAAGTGCATAGATCAAGCCGATCTTTTGAGAGATTCCGTTGTTTTCGGTTTCCGCACCGGTATGAAAAACCGGAATACTCATAAAGATTGCAAGACTGCATATCAGAGATAAAAGTTTTCTTTTCACGATCGCATTCCCTCCTTTTTATTTTACAAACAGCTGATATAAAATCACTGCCGCCTCTGCTCGTGTTGCCGTATTCTGCGGATAGAAACATCCATCGCTGCCATTGACCATGCCTGCTTTATAAAGCGCCTCTACCGCCTCTTTTGCATAGCCGGAAATTTCTTCTGCGTCCCGGAAATTCTGCATTTCCCGTCCGTAGTGGATTCTTCCGCTGTCCTTTGCAGCACGGTATGCAATAACCGTCATATCCTGACGTGTAATCGGCGTTCCCTTTCCAAAGCTCGTTTCGGAAATACCGTAGATCAGCTTATGGTTAAAGCCGGACGCTACGAACGGATAGCACCAATCGTCCTTTGTAATATCGTCAAATTCTACCGTTTCTCCCGGCTGATAAAGTCCGGCTGCCTTTACGATCATTGCAGTAAATTCTTCTCTTGTCACCTGATCGTGCGGAGCAAATTCTCCGTTTCCCTTTCCGCTGACAATCCTCTGTTCCTTGAGCGCAAGAATTGCTTCCTTTGCCCATTCCACACTGTCAAGATCGATAAAATCAGCATCGGTCTGATCCGGATTAGTCACCGGTGTGATAACAGTCGGTCCCGGCGAAATAATGCCTGATCCGCCGCTGCCGCCCGATCCGCTCCCTGTTCCGCCGCCACCGCCACCGCCGGTGGTTTTGCCCGTCTCTATTGCCGATTTCAGACTTTGCTTTAATGTCGCAGCCGTCGTTGCCGGTGCAGTATGCAGCGCTGCTGCCAGTTTTTCATTTGCCGCATTTTTCTTTGTTTCGGAAAGCGCAGTATAGGTTTTGTAATCTGTACTGTCCGAAAGCTCTAAGACTGTTTGATAGGTGTTTAAAGTCTCTGCCAACTTATCAAATTTTGCCTGGTTCACCCGGTGCAGTGCACAGATTTTCTGATACTTGGTTTCAAAGTCGTTTACTGAGGTATACGGTCTGTATTCCGGCATTCTTGCCGCAATCCATTTCTTTGTTTCTTCGTCCTCCTCAAAATAACGCTTTCCGTCAAATGCCGGACTATCCTGCTCCAATACTTCTCCTGCGGTTTTTACGTCCGTAATCTGCTGCATCAAAACTGAGGTATTAAAGATTCTTTTTGTTTCCTCCTGGCTTTTTTCTGCTGTGAAGGACTCCTGAAAGCTTTTTACAGCGGCGGTAGGATCGGACAGCTTGTCATACTCCTCCATCAGGCATCCCATTGCCTTTAGCGCCGTTCTCCACTCAGAATCCTTGGAAAACATCACAGAAAAATCTGCTCCGGCAGCCTTTAAGGCATTCATCAAATTGATAAGATCCTCTGAGGTTGCATAAGCAAAGCTGCCTGTTAAAAGCTCCGCCCCCTCCGGCTTTACCAGCACCTCATACTCTCCATAGCTCGAAATCCCGTTCCGGCTTTCCGGAATTGTGAATGAATGTACAAGCTTTCCGTTTTCATTTGCGGTAAGCTCGATCATCTCATAAATGTTGGCGTTGTCAGTTTGACCCTTTCGGCTGACGAAAATATTTGCTTTTTTCTTGCCCTCAGCATACGCGGTGACCGTTACGGTATTTCCCTGCACCTCCGTCCGGACACCGTCTGCATATGCCGTTGCTCCCATCACCGAGAGAATGGCAGCCGCAAGTACTGCTTTTTGAAATCTCATGATAACTCCTCCTTTTCGTTTTCTGCCGGTTTGTATGGCTCAAAATGTATATGGAAAACCGTTTTATCCGGTTTTACGCGGTATTTTTCCAGGGTTTTCGGTCCGCAGCTCCCTGTGCCGACTCCTGCAACCCGATCATCAAAATTAAAAATGCACTGATCTGTTTTTAAAAGCTCATCTGCATGGTTTTTCCGAAGCTCCCGATCGGTATAAAACCGTGCGCTGAAATTCATCGGCCAATCTCCGTAAATCCGCAGTCCAAAGCCGGATTTTTGTTCAATAGACACCCATCTGATTTCCTCCCGGTTTCCGTTTTCCTGCGGTTTGATATGGTTTTCAAACAGATCGGAAATCTTTTTCTTATAATGTCCGATTAATGCCGCGTCATTTTTATCCGGATAGCTTTCCATCGGACCTCTGCCATACCATTCTGCCGTTTCTGCCCCCGGGGACAGTACCGACTGTGTGCCGATTTTTGGTAAAAACGGAACACTCTCGCCTTTTTTATACTCTCCCGGCTCTGCCTCAATTGTCACATGCATGTGTGCGTCCGCATAAAACGTCCAGCGATAGGTCACCCGAAAGAGCGGTTTATAGGATGGTGCAGCAAGCACTCCGCGGCATGTGATACAAATGCATTCTGCCGATTTTCTCTCGGTTTGTATCTCACGAACGTAAGCTTTTAGCTGATACACACCGGCATTTTCCCAAATCTTAAAGAACCCGTCATCATTTCCAAAGCACCAGTCATTATCCATCACCGGACGGCTGACCTGAAGCCGCGGTCCAAGATCAATCAGCTTTTTTCCGCAATAGATATAATTTTCAATTGTTCCGGAAAGCTTGCTAAACTCTACGCAAAAGCCCTCTCCGGAAAGAATAAACCGTTCCTGTTCCTCCCAGATGTCAATGATCTTACCAAGATTTCCGGCAATATCTTTTTTCTTTTTCGCAGCCGCAAGAAACACTTGCTTGCGGCAAATCTCATAGCCTGCATCTGCCCATGCCGTCTTTTCCCGTATTTTAAAATACAGATTTAAGAAATATTCTCTCTCGTTTGTAAAGCAGGACGAATCATAAGGCACTGCAAGCCTCGCTTTCTGATGCGGGCAAACCTCCGGAAGATCGCATTTCCCCTCCTGCACCACACATCCATCCTCTATCACTTCCCATGTGAGATACAGTCCTGACAATCCAAGCATATCATACCGGTTAATCAGCTCAATTTCTCCTGCGTTCTCCTTCACCTCAATCGGTGCATAAATGTTTTTCATATGCAATAGTCCGGCATGCGGTGTCCGATCCGGAAAGCACAAGCCGTCACAGCAGAAGTTTCCGTCATTCGGAACATCTCCGTAATCGCCGCCATATCGGTAACACGGCTCTCCTTTTTGATTGACATCTAACACTCCATGGTCTGCCCATTCCCAAATACAACCGCCCATACACCGGTCATACTGATAAAACAGATCCACATATTCCCGAAGTCCGCCGGGACCGTTTCCCATGGAATGAGCAAATTCACATAAAAACAGCGGTTTTTGGTTTGTTTCATCCCGGACATAGTCCTCACACACCTCCAGTGTGGGGTACATTTCAGACGCAACATCCAGGCATTTCTGATTTTCCGGTTTCTTTGCACATTCGTAATGGATGGGACGGGTCGGATCATAGGAATGAATGTAGTCTGCCATTGCCGTATGGTTTTTTCCCTCTCCGGATTCATTTCCGAGTGACCACATCACCACCGACGGATGGTTGATATCCCGTTTGACCATCCGTTCTGCACGGTTTATATGCAGAGCCTGCCAGTCCTCATCCTCCGCCAGCCGGTTCCACTCCTCAACAAACATTCCCCCATGTGCCTCTACGTCCGCCTCGTCGATCACATAAAGTCCGTACCGGTCGCACAAATCTAAAAAATATGTATCCGGAGGATAATGCGATGTCCGGACAGCATTGACATTATGCTGTTTCATCAAAAGCACATCCTGCTCCATCAGCTCCCGGCTCATGGTATATCCATGATCGGACGAAGTGTCGTGATGATTGACGCCTTTCAGCTTGACCGGATTTCCGTTGATTAAAAACACACCGTTTTGAATCTCAATTGTCCGGAATCCAATCTGTATATAATAAATTTCCGCAATCTGTTCATCTTTGATAAGCTCTGCTTTCAACTGATATAAATTCGGAGTTTCCGCTGACCAGAGCGCCGGATTTTTGATTTCAAGTCGGCACTCCATGCTCTGCTCTGCCGGAAATGTTTTTTCTGCAACGCATCCTCCCTGATCCTCTAACGTCAGCCGGACGCTGTATTTTTCTTCCGGATGGAGCATGCATGCTTTTACAAACACAGCTCCTTGTTTCTCGCAGAGTTTTGCGGAGGTTTCTATATGATATAACTCACAGGGTTCTTTTGCAACCAGGTAAACACTTCGGAAAATTCCATTAAACCTCCACATGTCCTGACATTCCAGGTAGCTTGCAAAGCTATACTGATACACCTGAACTGCAACCACGTTTTCCCCCTCGCAAAGCAGATCGGTAATATCAAATTCTCCCATCATGTGACTTCCCTGAGAAAATCCTGCGTTCTTTCCGTTTACCCATACACGGTATGCACTGCACACTCCGTCAAACACAAGATGAATTCTTTTCTTCTGAAAATCCTTTGGAACAGTAAACCTTCTGCGATAGCATCCCACATGCGTTTCCATTGGAATAAATGGCGGATCGGCAGGAAACGGATAGCGGTTATTCAGATACTGCTTTTTTCCGTATCCCTCTGTCTGCCAGCAGGAGGGCACTCTGATCTCATCCCAGGAATCATCTGCATATGCAGATTCATAGAAATCCTCCGGAACTTTTAACACGTGCTGACAAAAAGAAAACCTCCACATGCCGTCCAGCGACATACAATATTTTGATCTTTTGTATACACTTCCATCATCCTCTTTTCCATACGGAATGAGATCGGCATGTTTTTTAAAAAGCCCCTCCTCAATCCGATTGAGATCCATAAATTCCCTCATCATCAATTCTCCCATTTTTATTACTTTGTTTAATTCTAT
>RQCD01000163.1 GCA_008668455.1 Clostridia bacterium | reverse complement strand
TTAAATCCGATTCCTGCGTACACTGACCAACTGACACTAAGGTACTTTCCAGATATGCCAGATCCTCGCGCGTCATCTTAAGCTGCTTGGTTACCTCAATTTCAGCTGTTTTCTGCTTGTTGTACTTTTTGTAATACCGCTGCGCATTCTGTGAGGGCGACAGGGAGGGGTCAAGCCGGATCGTTATCTCTGGGAGAGCCGGATCGTAATAATTTTCCACGGTGACCTTGTCCACACCCTCCGGAATCCGGTAAAGATTCGCAGTCAGAAGATCGGCGTAGATTTTGTATTGCTCCTTATTCTCTGCATCACGGAGCGTCTTTTGCTGTAACACCTGTTTTTTATTTGTACGCTCTAATGCAGTATGCAAAAGATGTACTAAATCCGCGCTTTTTTGGCGCATGCGCTCGTCACGGTCACGTTTTTGATAAAATTCCTCTAACAACACGCTCATGGATTCATAAGGGATCACGTTGTAAAGTCCCTTGGTCTGCAGTATGAGAAAGGAGGAAAAATCCATCGCCTTGTCAGTGCTTTTGTCCCGGAGCATGCATGGCCCAAACGGAAGCTCTGCTGTTCGGACAAATTCGGATAGTATTTCCTTTTGCGCTTCCGAAAGTTCTCCGGTCGGCATGCCGCAGCTGCCGAGCGCACGGAAAACAAGTTCGCGCGCCGTCAGCGGCGAGATGCCGGAGATTGCGTTCATCAGAACCTGCTCTGCGCGCAGTCCGGGCTGGGAAAAATCAAACACTGCAACACTCCGTTCGGGGGAGAGGTAGGGGATTTTTTCCTGTGGCGGCGGCAGCTGATAGGCTGTTCCGGGTAAAATCTGTCGGACGGAGCTGACGGTAAAATCCACACGCTTGACCGAGTCGATAATGCGCATATCCGAATCGGTCAGAATAATGTTTGAATTTCTTCCGGTCAGTTCCACAATCAGATTTTTTACAGTTAAATCACCCAACTCATTGTACGATTCCACTGCAATTCGGATAATGCGTTCATAGGCATCCTGAATAATTCCGGTGATTTTTCCGGAGGAAAGGTGCTTTCGGAGCAGCATGCAGAAAAGCGGCGCAGTGATTGGGTTTTGCTTTTGCTCATGGGTCAGATGAATCCGCGGATGCGCAGAATTTGCGGAAATGACCAACCTTTCATGCCCGGATAGGGTGCGGATATTGAAAAGTATCTCGTCCCGCTCCGGCTGATAAATTTTCTCAATCCGTCCATTCAATAAAACGGATGAAAGCTCTGTTGTGATTGCATGAATTGCAAGCGTGTCTAATGCGATAGGAATAACCCCCTTTTTCTATCCCGATTATGTTCTTGTAATAGTTACTTCTTTTCCCGGAATATGAATTTTTGCGTCTGTGCCCTCCGGGAGGGTGACGGACGCGGTTTTTTCATCATACGAAACGGAGATTTTTCCGAACCGCGTGGTAATGTAGCCGGACGCTTTGGATATCTGATCCATTGCCGACGGAGCGATTATGACAGAATCCGCTGAAACTCCCTCTGCCATGCGGATTCCGAGAATGTATTCGGAAAGATAAACCGACGCTGCGCCAAACATCGGATGGCACTGGGAACGTTCTCCGCTCCAGTATTCCAAAATAGTGGTTGCGCCAAGCTTCATTTCATTATAGAAAGAAATCGGATTCTGTGAGGTTAATAGGGATGCTGCCACATCGCCAAAGCCCTTTTCAAACAAAACACGCGTCACAATATCTGTTCCAAAAATTCCGGTGTCATAATGACCAATTTTCCGGTAATGCGAAACCATATTGGACAGGGTTCTTTCATCTCCTAAGCCGAGATCTACAGCATACGCATCAGCGCCTTGCTTATTGCCGCAGAAGTCGCCGGTTGCGGAGTCAAAATATTCCCGGACTAAAGCCGCCTCTTTTTTTGCAATCCGTTCCTTTAGCATTTCCCGATCCTTTGAAATTCCCAAAACCTCGGAAATCTCCAATACCTGCTTCATCGACTTGATGTAGAAATAAGTGTTGACAAACGGGTTTGGAATGAGAATACCGGAGAAAAGATTCAGCGTTGCCTGCTCTGGGGTACACCAGTCGCCTAAGCACCAGGCATTTTCCCGATCGGAAACAACCAAATCATTTTCGCTATGATTTTCTAAATACTCAAAATAGAAAAGCATCTGCGGATATAAATCCTCTAACACACTTTTGTCACGGTAGTGCCGGTAGTACTGGTACGGCACGTTGACAATAGCGCAGCCCCAGCCGCCCGGACCGCCGCCGGAGGGGAGGAAAGGTGCAGTATACTGCACGTGCCCGGTTTTCCGGTCCTGACAGTCTGCAATGTCGTAAATCCACTTTTTGAAGAACTTCTGCGCGTCCAGATAGGTCATAGCCGCGTGGCAGACAAGCTGTCCGTCTCCGGTGTAGCCGCGCCGCTCGGTGTGCGGACAATCGGAGGGAATACCGCCGTGCATATTGGCAAGCTGCGTCCGGAGATATGCGTCATAAATCCAATTCAAAACCGGAATGTCAGACGAAAAGGCAGAAGAAACCGCCACATCACTATGAATCACCAGGCAGTCAGAAATCTCGCAGTCTCCGCATACCTCAAAATAACGGAAACAGAACCAGGTGAAAAAGGTTCGGAGCGTTCTTGGCTTACCGTCTGTGAAAAAGGTCATGTGTTGGTTATAGATTTTGTTTTCATCCAAGTTTCCGTTTGCATCCAAAAGCTCACCGAACCGGACGCGGATTTCCTGTTTTTTTCCGGGTGTGCAGAAAACCGGATATCCGGTCATCATTTCACCGACATCATAAATC
>RQCD01000195.1 GCA_008668455.1 Clostridia bacterium | reverse complement strand
GGGTTGGATCGGTTAATTAAAGCAAGCTACCGCTTGTTGGGGCTGATCAGCTATCTGACCGCCGGCGAGCCGGAGGTGCGCGCCTGGACAATTACTGACGGTACAAAAGCGCCGCAGGCAGCCGGAAAAATCCATTCCGACTTTGAACGGGGCTTTATTCGGGCAGAGGTTGTGGCATACAAGGATTTAATGGAATGCGGCAGCATGACCGCAGCAAAGGAAAAAGGGTTAGTACGCTCCGAGGGAAAGGACTATGTGATGAAGGACGGGGACATCGTGTTATTCCGTTTTAATGTCTGACACTTCTCCCGATTCTGTCATTTCACCGATATAAAAGGCAGGCGATGTTCCTGCCTTTTTTTGATATGCACTATGCACCCGATCCAGAAAAGTGTCTGTTTCTGCATTGGGAACAAAGCAAAAAAGACCTGCACCCTCCACCACCTTACAGCCGCAGGAAATTGGCGCGGCAATCTGATACAGAATTTTTAAATGCTTCGCCTCCCTTCCTGCCATATCCAGAAAATCTTTTGTACTGCACTCTAAAAGAGTCCGAAAAAGTGCGTCCTTTCCCCGTTCCAGCGCATGGACAGCCGCATTTGTCCGCTCAATTTCGCGCAGCAAATATTTTGCATACCGGTTGTGTTCTGCAGCTTCTGCCAATTCCTCTATAGAATGAATGCAGTCTAAATTCGGCTTCCTTTTCATTTCTGCGGAGATCAGAATAATTTTTTCATGTTCTGCCGGAAATGGCAGTGTACTGGGATTGACATCCCGGATCAAAACCGCCTGATTTTTTTTTGCGCATAGACTGATCAGCTCCCTGACATTCCGCTCCTCATCTGCATCATTCCATAAAACATTTTGCAGAAGCTCTCCCGGCATCCGCTCCTTTTCCGAAAGCGTTTGCAGAACCAGCGCACATACCGCTGTGGCATGACAGAAAAGCTCGCATTCTTCCCGTTCATAAAACAGAAAATCAGCGCCTCCAAGCGTTTTACCCATTCTGGCAATCAGCGCAAAGATTTCTTTATAAAGCTTGTTCCCCTGATATACTCCTAAGTTCTCCCGGCGGCAGAATGCCTCCTCATTAGAATAAACCGTTTGAATCCGGAACAGACCGTCCGTCCTTCTCCGGACAGCAGCCATAGAGGGCGGTGCAATTCCAATTCCTATCCCAGGCTCTTGAAACCGGGCAAGCTCCGCTCCAAACAGCGGCAGCGGACTTGCCGCCTGAAACACATAAATTTGCTCCTGTTCCTTCCCATACCGCTTTTCAAAATCCTCATAAAGCTTCTGTCCGTTCAACCTGTATCTCCTCTTTCTTTTTTCTTCTATTTTGCCGGAAAAAGCTTTAGAATATGCACCGTCCGGATACAAAAAAACACGTTTTTGTATCTGAAAAACGTGTTTTTTGTCTTATGTGGTTGTCGAAAATCAGAGGAGGTCATCCCTGTACTTCTAATGGAGAAATCATTCATTATATACTGAATTTAATTTCTCCAATGCGTCTTCAACCGTTCTTGCTATTTGAACGATTTTATCGCTGGATAGCGAGACTGCTTCGCTATCGGTTAAGCGATTCAATTCCCGCTGCATTTTCAATGTTTCTTGTAGATTCATGAAAAATTCCACCTCCTTATCTTCTTTCCGAACAGCCTTGTGAGCTTTTTTCTCGGTTTCTATTATTATTTTACACTAAGTACTAAAATTTGTCAACATCTTTTTGCTTAAATTTCCAAATTTTGATCGACGCTGTTTGTGTCTTTTCGACATTTCTCGATTTTTTAAAAAGAATATTGTAGATTAATTACTATAATTGTATAAAAACCAGCCTTTGTTCATTTTTATGATTGACATTTTCTCATCCTTATTGTACAATTGATTTAATACATCAGCAACCGGCTTAATAACGGATGAAATACTCCGGACATACATAGAAACAGTCAGCAAGCGCTTTGTTGAGCTTTCTGCCCTGAAAACAAACGGTAAAGGAGTGGGATAGAAATTGTATCATATCAGAGAATGTATCATTGTTGAAGGCGTTTATGACAAAATCAGGCTTTCTCAGTTTTTAGACGCAGTCATTTTTGTCACAAACGGATTTCAGATTTATCATGACAAAAAAACACTCCAGGCATTTTGCAATATGGCGAAGAAAACCGGCGCCGTGATTTTAACTGATTCTGATTCCGCAGGCTTTCGGATCCGCAGCTATTTAAAGCAATTTCTGCCGGAGGAGAGTGTAAAGCATGCATATATTCCAGAAATTCCCGGAAAAGAACGGCGTAAATCACAGCCTGGAAAAGAGGGCATTCTCGGTGTGGAGGGAATTTCCGAGGATAACATTTTAAAGGCATTAATAAATGCCGGATGCACCGTTGACGGGGACAAGTATACTCCAAAGCCTGCCGCAAACATTACAAAGGCCGATTTTTACACCGCCGGCTTGTCCGGAGGAGCAGACAGCGCGAAGCTGCGCCGTCAGTTTGCAGAATCCATTGGTCTGCCCGGAAAAATTTCTTCTAATATGCTGCTCCAGGCTGTTAGCCGATTGATGACTCGAGAGGATTTTTTCGCAAGTGTGCAGAAGCTGAAATGAAGCAAATAACGCGCTGTTCCTTCTTTGTTAATAAATTATCAATTCACACAAAAAAAGAATCACTGCAAAATAATAATCAAGCGAAATGATCAAATTTATAAAAATTAGAGGGAAAAAGATTGCTTTTTTTCTAAAAATCAGGTATAATAGATTATGGCATTGAATCATCATTCAAGCGTAATGAATCAGGAAAAGAGGTTTTTAGAATGTCAAAAATTGATTTAACAAAGTATGGAATCACCGGCACAACTGAAATCGTACACAACCCTTCCTATGAAGTACTATTCGAGGAAGAAACAAAACCAGGGCTTGAGGGCTTTGAAAAGGGTCAGGTCAGCGAGCTTGGCGCTGTGAACGTTATGACTGGTGTATATACCGGTCGTTCACCGAAAGACAAGTTTATTGTAGAGGATGAAAATTCAAAGGATACTGTTTGGTGGACCTCGGATGAATATAAAAACGACAACCACCCGGCAAGCCAAAAGGCATGGGAATCTGTAAAGGACATTGCCATCCGCGAGCTTTCCAACAAAAGACTGTTTGTTGTGGACGCATTCTGCGGAACAAACAAGGATACCAGAATGGCGATCCGTTTCATCGTTGAGGTTGCCTGGCAGGCTCACTTTGTAACAAACATGTTTATTCAGCCGACTGCGGAAGAATTAGAAAGCTTCGAGCCGGATTTCGTTGTCTACAACGCATCCAAAGCAAAGGTTGAAAACTATAAGGAATTAGGCCTGAATTCTGAAACGGCTGTTATGTTCAACATCACAAGCCGTGAGCAGGTAATTGTAAACACATGGTACGGCGGCGAAATGAAGAAGGGTATGTTCTCCATGATGAACTACTACCTGCCGCTCCGCGGAATTGCTTCCATGCACTGCTCTGCAAACACCGATATGGACGGCAAAAATACTGCTATCTTCTTCGGTCTTTCCGGAACAGGCAAAACTACCCTTTCCACCGATCCGAAGCGTCTCCTAATCGGTGACGATGAGCACGGATGGGATGATAACGGCGTATTCAACTTTGAGGGCGGCTGCTATGCAAAGGTGATCAACCTTGATAAGGATTCCGAGCCGGATATCTACAACGCAATCAAGAGAAATGCACTCTTGGAGAACGTTACCTTAGACGAAAACGGCAAAATCGACTTTGACGATAAGAGCGTGACAGAAAACACCCGTGTTTCCTATCCGATCGACCATATTACCAATATCGTCCGTCCTGTTTCTGCAGCGCCGGACGCAAAGAATGTAATCTTCTTATCCGCAGACGCATTTGGTGTTCTTCCGCCGGTATCAATTCTGACTCCGGAACAGACGCAGTACTACTTCCTCTCCGGCTTTACTGCAAAGCTGGCAGGAACAGAACGCGGTATCACAGAGCCGACTCCGACCTTCTCCGCATGCTTTGGTCAGGCATTCTTAGAGCTGCACCCGACCAAATACGCAGAGGAGCTTGTGAAGAAAATGCAAAAGAGCGGCGCAAAGGCATACCTTGTAAATACAGGCTGGAACGGAACCGGCAAGAGAATTTCCATCCGCGACACCCGTGGTATCATTGACGCAATCTTAAACGGTGACATTAAAAGCGCTCCGACAAAAACCATTCCGTACTTTAACTGTGAAGTGCCGACAGAGCTGCCGGGCGTGGACAAAAATATCTTAGATCCGCGCGACCCCTACCCGGATGTTTCCGAATGGGAAAAGAAAGCACAGGATCTGGCAGACAGATTCATTAAGAACTTTGCAAAATATGAGGGCAATGCAGCAGGCAAAGCGCTCGTGAGTGCAGGTCCGCAGAAATAAGAATTTTCGTCCTTGAACGATACAAATAAGTGTACCGTCTGGAGTACGAAAGTACTCCAGACGGTACACTTTTTGCGTTCTGCATTCTATTTGATAGTCCCTTTTGTGATTGGGGTGACCAATCCCTCAGTCAGCAACGCTGACAGTTTCTCGCTGCGGCTCGGTCACATCGCGGTTCTGACCGTCCCCCGGACGGTCATTCATTGCCGCGCTGCCGCTTCGCTACCCTTTGCTCAAGGGAGCCTTTTTTAACCTTTTTTTCTTTTCTGCATATGATAAATAGACACAAAATATTGATGCAGGGAGGGAACATTATGCGTCTGGGATTAGGGAAACCGTCGATTTTTCGCAATCCGCACAGAGCTTCTCTATTTCTTCACTTTACTCTGGGACTGCTTTTGTCAGCGCTTCTGCTTGGCATATTTTTTGCGCGGCTTTATCCGAATTATCTTGCCTATCTGAAAATGTATGCGACCAACACCGCCACACAGCTTTTGAATGAAAGCCTTTTAGAGGAATCGGATTGTTTTCAGAACGTGCTACAGATTCTCACAAAAAACACCGGAGAGATCAGCGCAGTAGAATCAAACCCTGCCGCCTTAAATCAGATACGCGCAAGACTGATACAGCGAATGAGTCAGAAGCTTTCGGAAAACACAAACGGAATGCTTTGGATTCCGCTCGGTAATCTTTTAAAAAATGAAACACTCTCCGGCATCGGACCGAAAATTCCGGTTCGCATTGTCCCCTCCGGGATCGTCCGGGCGGATTTTCGGCAGGAATTCACCTCTGCCGGAATCAATCAGGTAAAGCACAGCATTTATCTGGATGCAGAAGTTACCGTTGCGGTCATTTCCGCCGGGATTACACGCTCCGAAACCGTTTCCGTCAGCATTCCGGCAGCAGAGACTGTCATTGTGGGAGAAGTACCCAGCTACTATGCACAAAACTCCTCCCTCCCCATTCTCGATTCCACGCTGAAAAACTGAAAATTCGTCATTTTTCCCATAGACAAGGATTTTGATTTGCGGTATAATATAATATGGTTATTTATGTTTGGAAAGGGGCTTTTATTTATGAAAATTACAGCATTAAACGGAAGTGTTCACACAGACGGCAGCACTGCCTTTTTACTTCATGAGATTCTGAAAAATATAGAGAATGCGGAAATAAAATTTATTTCTGTCCCGGAAGCGATTGCAGACGCAAAATATCCGTTTTGTATTTCCTGCTCAAATCCCTGTACTATGAACTGCTACCGCGGCACAAAGCTGGAGGAAGCTTACAAAGCGATAGACTGGGCAGATTTTGTGCTGATCGGATCACCGGTTTACTTTGGTTCAATGACCGGACAGCTGAAAGTATTCTTTGATAAAACAAAGGCTGTCCGCGCTGAAAAGCGCTGGCTTGGAAAGCCAATGGCGGCAGTCTCGGTCGGCGGCTCAAAATACGGCGGTCAGGAACGCACTATCGATCACATCCAATCCTGTGCTATGGTATTGGGCATGGATATTGTCGGTAACGGAAGCACACTCGGCATGGGACATTTTGGGGTATCCGCACAAGCGCCGGCTTCGGAGGATTCCTTTGCTATTACCCAGTGTAAGAGCCTTGCAAATGCGATTTGCGCATATCTTTTGGATAAATAAGTATATTTACCGCATTTTGGGTTACATTAGGACAGAATGAAAAAAATTTTGAAAGAAAAAAGGATTTTTCCTTTACGTGTCGAAATAAGTAATATAGTGAGATTTATTTTAGGAAAGGACGAAAGGGTTTGGCACGGTATTCCGAATCAGTTATCAACGAAGTATTTGCAGAAAACGATATTGTGGACTATGTTTCCCAGTATGTCGCGCTCAAAAAAACAGGTAAAGACTATAGCGGTCTCTGCCCGTTTCACAAAGAAAAATCTCCCTCCTTTCACGTCAGCCGGGAAAAACAATTGTATCATTGCTTTGGCTGCGGTGCAAGCGGAAATTTAGTACAGTTTGTACAACGGACGGAGGGGCTGGACTTTGTGGAGGCATTAAAGCTATTAGCCGATCGCGCCGGCATTGTACTTCCGGAGGAGGATAACCGCACGGACTATGAGCTGCATGAAAAAAAACAACAGATTTATCAGATGAATCAGGCGGCAGCAAGATTTTTCCACCACATGTTGACCGAAACGCCGGAGGGTGCACCGGGGCTTTCCTACTTTCAGGAGCGCAGGCTTTCTCCGAAAACGATCCGTTCCTACGGACTCGGCTTTGCGCCGGATGGGTACACGGCTCTTTTTGACCACATGAAATCGCTTGGTTATTCCGAGGAAGAGCTTTTGGAGGCAGGTCTTATCACAAAGCGTGAGGAACACGTGTATGATCGGTTTCGCAACCGGGTCATCTTTCCGATTATCGACCTCCGCGGAAACGTAATCGGTTTTGGCGGCAGAATTATGGGGGATGCAAAAGACCAAAACGGATTTAAAATCCCAAAATACCTAAACTCCGCAGAAACACCGGTCTTTCACAAGGGACGAAATCTCTTTTCCTTAAACCTTGCAAAAAAAGTACAAGCTCCGCAGATCATATTAGCGGAAGGCTATATGGACGTGATCTCAGTATATCAGGCAGGGGTGCATAATGTGGTTGCAACGCTTGGAACTGCACTGACCGAGGATCAGGCAAAGCTTCTGATGAAATACTGCAATGAGATCCTTTTATGCTATGACAGTGACGAGGCAGGACAAAAAGCAACCATCCGCGCAATTGAGATTATTAACAGCGTCAACGGGAAAGCGCGTGTAATTCGTCTGCGCGGCGCAAAAGACCCGGACGAATACATAAAGGCAAATGGCGCAGAGGCATTCCGGCATGCTGTAGCGCAGTCTGTACCTTCCACTGAATACCGTATTTCCCTGGCGCGTACACATTTTAATTTAGATGCGCCGGAAGGGAAAATCGGATTTGTTCAGGAGGCGGCAGAGGTTCTGTGTAGCCTTGGAGACGCTGTGGAGGTGGATGCCTATGTGAAACAGGTTTCCGCAGAAACAGAAATCAGCAAGGAGGCAATCTACAGCGAATACAAAAAAAAGGCGGCGCAAAAAAAGCGGCAGAAAACACCTGCTCCCTCCCGGACGATCCATCCGGTTCAGAATCCGGGTGCAGACAAGCCTGTTTCCCGTATTGCCACGTCGTCCGAGCTGGCAGAAAAAAAGCTTTTGAATCTGATGATTCAGAAAAAAAAATATATGCAAACGGTGTTTTCTTCGCTGACACCAGAGGATTTTACCAATCCGATACACCGCAGACTGTACGAGAAAATTATAAAGTATGGCGAAGCGGATATTCTTCCGGAACCGGCAATGCTGGTGAACGATTTTTCCGATGACGAGATGAAATCTGCCGCCGCTGTCTTTTACAATCTGGAGGAATACGAAAACAATGAAAGCGTCCTTTCGGAGCTTATCATAAATATGAAAAAGGATCAGTATCTTAAAAGAATTAAAGAAGAAACAGATCCGCGCAAAATTAACGAGCTTTTTCAGCAAATGGCAAACCTTGGGAGGAATGAATGATGTCAGATATGGAAACAAAAAAAGCGGCTCTCCGGAGTCTCTTAGAAATAGGAAAAAAGAAAGGCTTTCTCACACATAAGGAGATTCTTGCGTCCTTTGATGATATTGAAATCAACCCCAAGGAGTATGAACTCGTTTTAGATGCCTTTGAGAAAGAGGGCATTGAAGTGGTGGAGGACATGGAGAAAGAGCTGGAGGAAATTGAAATCTCCAAAGAGGAATTAGAGGATTTATCCATTCCGGAGGGAATCAGTATTGATGACCATGTAAAAATGTATTTAAAGGAAATCGGCAAGGTAGATCTGTTAGATCCGGCGCAGGAAACTGAGCTTGCAATGCGGATGGCACAGGGTGACGAGGCAGCAAAGAAAAAGCTTGCCGAGGCAAACCTACGTCTGGTAGTCAGCATTGCAAAGCGGTATGTCGGACGCGGAATGCTCTTTTTGGATTTGATTCAGGAGGGCAACCTGGGTCTTATCAAGGCGGTGGACAAGTTTGACTACACCAAGGGCTATAAATTCTCCACCTACGCAACCTGGTGGATTCGCCAGGCGATCACACGTGCCATTGCCGACCAGGCAAGAACCATCCGTATCCCGGTTCATATGGTGGAAACTATCAATAAATTAGTCCGTGTTTCCCGTCAGCTGGTACAGGAATTGGGCAGAGAGCCAACCCCGGAGGAATTGGCGGCAGAGCTTAATATGTCTTTAGATAAGGTGCGCGAAATCTCGAAAATTTCACAAGAGCCCGTTTCTCTCGAAACCCCGATCGGTGAGGAGGAGGACAGTCATTTGGGAGACTTTATTCCGGACGATGACGCTCCAGCACCGTCCGAGGCGGCAAGCTTTGTGCTTCTAAAGGAGCAGCTGGTAGACGTGTTAAAAACACTGACGCCGCGCGAGGAAAAGGTGCTGCGGCTGCGTTTTGGGCTGGACGACGGCAGACAGAGAACCTTAGAGGAAGTCGGCAAGGAATTTGACGTAACAAGAGAGAGAATCCGTCAGATCGAGGCAAAAGCTCTCCGAAAGCTGCGCCATCCGAGCAGAAGCAAGAAATTGAAAGATTATTTGGATTAAATTACTTAACAAGGACTGCATCATGCAGTCCTTGTTTTTTGCGCATTCTTGGAGATTCTGAACTTGTTTTTTGCATCAATTGCATACTTTTCACCTTTTTTTGATATTTCTCTGCGCAATCTTGCTTTTTCAAGCCAGATATGCTACAATAGAAAAAAAAACGGATGGGAGTTTTTTATATGTCGGATATTTTAAACATTATTCATGAATTTCAGAAAGACTGTCCCTGCGGACACAAGCACAGCACCACGGTAGAGGATGTAGTGATTGAATCGGGGGCGGTTTTTCGCGTCGGAGAAATTCTCCAAAAAAACAATTTTTCCAATCATATTCTGCTTGTGGCAGATCAGAATACATTAAAAGCCGCTGACGGCATCCAAAAAAGTCTTGACGGGATGGATGTTACTTATCAGATTTATGATGATTTCCGTCTTGCAGACATGGAGCATGTTCAGGAAATTGAGAGTATGATTGCCGGTACAGATATTTCGGTCTTATCTGTCGGAACAGGCTCTTTAAATGACATTTGCCGGCTTGCCGCCGCAAGACAGCAGAAAAAGCTCTGTCTTTTTGCAACGGCTCCCTCTATGGACGGTTTTGCCTCCTACAGCGCGCCGATTGTTGCAAACGGCTTTAAAGCGTCCTATCCGGCAAAGAGTCCGGAGGTAATTATTGGGGATACAAAAATTCTTGCTGACGCACCGGTAAACTTAAAGTCCTCCGGTTTCGGCGACATGATTGCAAAATATATCGGATTAGTGGACTGGCAGATTTCCGCACTCCTGACCGGAGAATATTACTGCGAAAAAATCGCCGCTCTCACCCGGAGCGCGGTGGATGAACTGGTGGCGCTTTCCGACCGCGTAACGGTGCGGGATGAATACACCGCCGGAAAAATCTTTGAGGCGCTCTTAAAAACAGGAATCGGTATGAGCTTTGCGAGAAATTCCCGTCCGGCAAGCGGCAGCGAGCATATCATTTCCCATCTGCTTGAATGTAAGGAGCTGCAGCAGGGAAAGCTTCCGAATCTGCACGGCGAGGATGTCGGTGTCTGCACACTGGAAATGCTGAAATACTATCGTCATCTGGCAGAACACGACAGCATTCAGACAGATTCCGAATCGGTTGACTGGGAGGATATTTTCGCATTCTACGGCAGTATGGCAGAGGATGTGAAAAAGCTGAATTTTCCGGACAATGTGATTGACGGTGTAGACAAGGATACGCTAAGAGAACATTGGAGTGAAATCCGGGCAATCATCCGAAGCATTCCGGACTATGAAACCTGCCGGGCAGCTATGGAACAGGCGCACTGCAAGCTGACGGTTTCCGATATCGGCAAGGATCAAACACTATTTGACGCATGCGTGAAATATTCTCCCTATATGCGACATCGCCTGACACTTCTCCGGCTTAAGGACATGATCAAAATATAAATTGTATAAACTATCCTCTTTCTGTGAATGCTAAGAAAAACAGGAGGAGGATTTTCATGCTTGTATTAATGGTGCGGACGTTGATTCTATACAGCATTGTGGTACTGTCTATGCGCATTATGGGAAAACGGCAGATCGGCGAAATGCAGCCCTCCGAATTAGTGGTTGCCATTATGATTTCCGACCTTGCCTCTGTACCGATGCAATCGATCGATATTCCGCTGCTATCCGGTATTATCCCGGTTCTGACCTTGATTGTAGCAGAGGTTCTGATGTCCTTTGTCAGCCTGAAAAGCCGTTTCCTGCGCCGTCTGATCACCGGAGAACCCAGTATCATTATCTATAACGGGCATGTGAACGAGCAGGAATTAGAAAAGCTGCGCTTTAATACAAATGATCTGTTAGAACAGCTCCGGGTCAGCGGATATCCGAATATTGCTGATGTGGAGGTTGCCGTTTTGGAAACGAACGGACAGCTTAGCATCATTCCAAAGGCATATGCGCGCACCGTTACAGTGGAGGATTTGGAGCTGAAGAAGCCAAAAAAAGAGTGCCTGCCCTATATGCTGATCTCGGACGGAGAATTAAACCGCACCGAGCTTTCCCGGAGCGGAAAAACGGAGGAATGGTTTCAAAAAACGCTGAAAAAGCGCGGCATTTCCTCCTATTCTGAAATCTTTATCGCCTCGCTGGATTTTGAGGATGGATTATTTTTGCAGAAAAAAGGAGAAAAGGATCAGAAATGAAAAGCTTTTTGATAACGCTTGTGTTAGCTGCTGTGATGGTTATGAGCGGCATTTTTTGCAGCAGCTATATTGATCGGGTTGCCGGGGAGCTGTCCGAAAGAAACCAAATGATCACTGAGCTGATCCGGCATGCGGATTATTCTGCGGCAACCGAGCAGGCAGAAATGCTTTCGGAGGAAATTGAAAAGAAAAAAATCATCCTTGCCATCACACTGGATCATACCGAATTGGATAAAATTGAAACCAACCTTGCCGAGCTTCTCTCCTATTCTAAGGATCGGCAAGCCTACGATGCCGCCGCAAAATGCCAGACCCTGCACTTTTTATTTCAGCATCTTCCGAAAAACTATCAGTTAAAGTGGGAAAACATTCTCTAACATATTGAAACAGCAGAGCCGCAGCTCTGCTGTTTCATCCATTCTTTTTTATGATTTTTAACCTAGTATGCTCCTCGCGCTCTTTTTCCTCCAGGGCATTGGAAATGCTCTTGGTGAGACTCTCATAGAGAGGGATGGTGATGTTTTTTAATGCGTTTGCTCGTTTCTGCGTTTTTTTTATGTTCATCGCCAGCCGATAAACCGCGTTTTCAATTTCCGCAAGCCGGATGGTCAGCTTTTTCACTGCGGTAAACTTCTGCACCGCCTCATCCAGGGCAGAATTGGTGGAATAAAGGCTATAGGGAACCTTTTCGATGCTTTCCTTGCAGGAAACCACCGGAAGCTCCACGCCCATCACGCTCCGGAGCTTCATCTCCACACCGTTTTCCACGACAATGGCATGCATCAGATCCTCCACATGCTCCACACCCATAATCAGATTTGCTGTTCCCAATGCCTGATAAGCCTCACGGAACGTATCCTCAATATTTGCCTGGACATCCTTTGCCTCCTCAATCAGCTGCATCATCTCGCGGATCAGGATATTCCGCTTTTTATCCAGCATTTCATATCCTTGCTTAGAAAGACGGAGCGTATTTTTTGCCGCCATCAGATTGCCCTTTGTGGGCGCAAGAACCTTATTCATACTGCATCCGTCCTTTCCTTATGCCTCCTGCGGCTTATAATACTTATCCAAGAGATCATCGCTGACACGGTCAAGCTCGGTTCTCGGAAGCATTCCCAAAAGCTCCCAGCCGAGGCTCAGCGTGATTTCAATACTCCGATTATCATTCTTTCCCTGCTTTAAGAACCGATCTTCAAACGCTTTTCCGAATGCAATATACTTTTTATCCATTTCCGAAAGCTCATCCTCACCAATAACCGAGGCAAGACTCCGGGCATCCTCCACCTTTGAATATGCTGCAAAGAGCTGGTTTGACAGCGCCGGATGATCCTCACGCGTATACCCCTCGCCGATACCGTCCTTCATCAGACGAGACAGCGACGGCAGGATTGCAACCGGCGGATACACACCGCTCAAACTCAAAGCACGGTCTAAAACAATCTGTCCCTCTGTGATATATCCGGTCAGGTCCGGAACAGGGTGTGTAATATCGTCGTTCGGCATGGTCAGAATCGGAACCTGGGTCACAGAACCCTTTGCATCCTTTACAATGCCGGCACGTTCATAAAGCGAAGCCAGGTCGGAATACAAATACCCCGGGAATCCCTTTCTGGACGGGATTTCACCCTTTGAGGACGAAATCTCACGCAGCGCCTCCGCATAAGAGGTCATATCCGTTAAAATAACCAGTACATGCATATCATGCTGAAATGCAAGATATTCTGCCGCTGTGAGGGCACAGCGCGGTGTGATAATTCTTTCTACGACCGGATCGTTGGAAAGGTTTAAAAACATAACAACCTTTTGCAAAACACCGCTCTCCTCAAAGGAACGCTTAAAGTAGTTTGCCACATCGTGCTTAACGCCCATTGCCGCAAAGACAATTGCAAATTTATCATCGCCCTCGCTGTCGGCAACCTTTGCCTGCGTTGCAAGCTGCACTGCCAAAGCGTCATGCGGCATACCGTCGCCGGAGAAGATCGGGAGCTTTTGTCCTCGGATCAGTGTGGAAAGACAGTCGATCGAGGAAATACCGGTCTGGATAAAGTTATTCGGATAAACACGGGAAACCGGGTTAATCGGCTGACCGTTTACGTCACGAACCTCATCTGCGCAGTATTCACCCAGTCCGTCACTCGGACGTCCGATACCGTCTAAGGTTCTTCCGAGCATTTCCTTGGAAAGCGCCAGCTCCATTGGCTTTCCGAGCATTTTTGTCCGGGTGTTGGTGAGAGAGATTCCGGTTGTCCCCTCGTACACCTGAATAACTGCTTTATCACCCGAAATTGTGATGACACGCCCCATCCGTTTCTGACCGTTTGACAGCGTGATGCTGACAACCTCATCATAAGACGCGTCCGTTACCCCTTCCAAAACAACAAGAGGACCTTCGATATTTTTTAATCCAATATATTCAATTGCCATATCCGATCCCTCCTACCGCTTTTCAATAATCTCTGCAATCGTTTGATCCACCTTTTTCTTCAACGCGTCAAAGGCTTCCAAATGATCGTTTGAGATGTTATATTTCATGCGGATGACCTCATCAATTATACCGCTTTCGCGTACTGCGGAAAGCACAATATTATGGTCAACCACCTTCATAATTCCCTTATACAGCCGCAGAATCACTTCCATCATCTTTTCCTGCTTTTCCAGGGTGACATAGGTATCATCCTTATGATAAGCATTCTGCTGCAGAAATCCGATCCGGATCACTCTTGCAATCTCCAAAACTGCTCTCTGTTCATCCGGCAAAACGTCCTCACCAATCAGCTTTACAATCTCCATCAGACTGCTTTCCTCCTGGAGAATGCCGAGAATTTTTGCACGGTTTCTTAAGAAATGACGGTCAATATGCGTTTCATACCAATCGCCGAGATCGTCCACGTATTCCGAATAGCTGGAAAGCCATGCGATCGCCGGATAATGCCGCGCATAAGCAAGACTCTTATCCAATGCCCAGAAGCAGCGGATAAATCTCTTAGTATTTTGCGTAACCGGTTCGGAGAAGTCTGCGCCCTGCGGCGAAACTGCCCCAATAATTGTGACAGAGCCCTCTGTGCCGTTTAAGTTATCCATGTAGCCGGCACGTTCATAGAAACCAGACAGACGGGATGCTAAATACGCCGGGAATCCTTCCTCTGCCGGCATTTCCTCCAGACGTCCAGAAATCTCACGCAGCGCCTCTGCCCACCGGGAGGTGGAGTCTGCCATGATAGCGACATGATAACCCATATCACGGTAATATTCCGCTAAGGTAATACCGGTATAAATACTCGCCTCACGCGCCGCAACCGGCATGTTGGAGGTATTTGCAATCAAGACGGTACGGTCCAAAAGCGGTTTTCCGGATTTCGGATCCTGCAAACCGGAGAATTCCTCCAAAACCTGCGTCATCTCGTTTCCGCGTTCTCCGCAGCCGATATAGACGATAATATCCGCATCCGACCACTTTGCAAGCTGATGCTGGGTCATGGTTTTTCCTGTTCCGAAACCGCCCGGAATGGCTGCTGCGCCTCCCTTGGCAAGCGGGAACATTGCGTCAATAATTCTTTGTCCCGTAATTAAGGGCGTGTCAATTGCCCGGCGCTCCCGGTAGGGGCGCTGCCGTTTGATCGGCCATTCCTGCTTCATGCAGAGTTCTTTTACTCCGGTTTCTGTCTTTACCCTGACAATGGTTTCGGAAATGGTATATTCCCCATCAGGAGCAACCCATTCCACCGTTCCAGAAATACCGGGCGGTACCATAATTTTATGTTGAATCAGGGAGGTTTCCGGTGTGGTTGCTAAAATGCTGCCGCCCGAGACGGTATCTCCCGGCTTTACCAAAAATGTCGTGTTCCATTTTTTCTTCTCATCCAACGAGGAACCGCTGACGCCGCGACCGATAAATGCACCCGAAAGCGCCCGGATGTCTTTTAGCGGACGTTCAATTCCATCAAAAATATTAGAAAGAATGCCCGGCGCTAAGGTAACCGAAAACGGCTTTCCCATGCCATAACCCGGTTCGTTCTGCTTGAATCCTGTTGTTTCCTCATAAACTTGAATTACAGTGCGATCCGGCTTAATGCCAATCACCTCACCAATTAAGCGTTCCTCACCGACCAGCACCATTTCCTGCATTTCAAAGCTGTTATTTCCCATCGCTTCAACAACAGGACCGTTTATTCCATAAATATATCCTTCATTTTCCTTCAACAGTCACACCTCCTATGCCCGAATACTCAAACCGCTTGTTTTCAGGAATCTTTCATGCTCCTCCTCTAAAATCGCCGCGATTGAGTAGTCGGAAAAGGGAGTCCGATCCAGATTATCACCGCGTGCGCCGCCCATGATATTTTCAGATGAGGCGCATACATCCTCCTCCCGTCCGGATAACAGCGGAAGATCACGTTCTAAAACCTCTATTTTCTTTTTACCCTCTAAAAGCTCACGCTCTGCGCGATCTACTGCGCCGGCAAGCCATGCCGGGTATTCTTCCGACTCTATAAATGCTGAAAGCTTTTTCTCCACCTCGCAGAAAACATCCGCAATAATCGCTTCTCTTTTACGGATTGCTTCTTTTTTGAGCTGCATTTCGAGCTTTAAAATCTCCTCGTTACATTCCTTTGAGCAGCGTGAAACCGCTTTTTGAATATCCTCATAGGCATCCTGAAGATATTCCAGCTCATGCTCATGCATCGCCTGATCTCTTTCCTTGTCAATCTCGCTTTGCAAACGCTCCTTTTTCCGGTTTGCGTCAGTCAAAACGGTATTGGAGAAAACAGCCAACTTCTTTTCAATTCCTGCCATCTCATCTCACCTCATAGCTTCAGTCCGATCGCTTCCCGGACATGATTGTTGATACTGTCGACAATATCCCGGCTGCCGTGCCGATCCGGTATTTCTACGATTAACGGTCTGGAATTGTGCAGCTTCATTTCCCGGATCTCGTCCGGAATCAGCTTTCCAAGCTTTTCCGTCAGCAGAACAATTCCGATTTCCGGATCGTCTGCTGCGCGCTTCAATTCCTCTAACACATGCGGCGCGTCATGCACAACGCACCCCTCCACACCGGAGAGCCGCATGCCAACCTGGGTATCCAAATTGTCGCTGATTAAGTACATTTTCATATTCGGCTCATAACCTTTCTATTAGCTGAACAGAATTAACAGAGAGATGATCAAACCGTATAATGCGATACCTTCTGCCAATGCTACGAAAATCAAGGTCTTACCCATAATCTTTTCATTTTCACTCATTGCGCCGATTGCCGCAGACGCTGCGGATGCAACTGCGATACCGCCGCCAATACCGGAAAGTCCGGTTGCCAAGGCAGCGCCAACATACATCAGACCGCTTGCCGCCTCACCGGCTGCCTCACCAGCTGCAAAAGCTGCCGGAGCGCCGCAGAACATGCTGATCGATGCGATGGCAAACAAACCGAAATAGCTGATAATATTCATCAAAAGGCACTCCTTGCCCTTTCTCTTTCCTGTTGCATGATATGCAACAAACGGAACCAACACGCTTAACCCCATCAGAACGAATAATACCTTTAACAACATAATTTTATCCTCCTTATTTCTCTAAGTTCACAAAAGGCTTTCCCTCACCCTTAAAGTAACGGCTGAACATTTCGTAATATTCCAAACGCAGAACCTGAATTCCGACGATCAAGCCCTCTAAAACCATTACCAGTGCATTACCGAAAATCTGTACCACAACTGCGCCGCCTCCGGCACGTCCGGCAAGCACGCTTACTACCATCATCATGCCGACATGAATAATTGCAAACGCGCCGACACGTAAGAACGAAATTGTGTTTGTGACAAAGCTTAACAGCACATCAAACATTTCAAAGAAGCTTTCCACAAAGAACATTCCGTCAAGATGTATCCTTCTGCCCTCAATCAGATCACCCAGAGGCTCTTGCAGATACATCAGCAAAAAGGTAACTGCCATTAAAATTCCCAAAAGCTTTCCAGAAAGTCCGAGCTTTAAAACCATATTTAAGACGGTAAGCAGGAGACTTACATAGAAGATCAATCCGGAAACTCCGTTCGGACTAAACAGGAACGCGCCCCATTGTCGCTGGGAGAACGTGTTGCACAGGTTCAGGATCATACAGAACAGAATGATCACAACACCAAGCGCCACCGCGGAAATCAGCAAAAACATGATCCGCTCCATCGGAGCAATCAGCCGGACGGACTCTAAGAGTGTTTCATTTCCGAATACACTGCCGTAAATGAATCCGAACACCGTTCCGGAAACGCCGACAGTTGAAAGGATTGCTGCAAGCTGCATTTTCGTCTTTTTATATACCAAAAATCCTAAAATTGCAAAGAGTGCGCTCTGCCCCACATCACCAAACATAATACCATAGAGCAGAATATAGGAAATTGCCACAATCGGAGTCGGATCAATTTCATTATAGTTCGGAAGTCCGTACATATTGACAAACAGCTCATACGGGCGGAACAGTGAGAAATTCCGAAGCTTTGTCGGCGGCTTTGCCGTTCTGCTCAAATTACCTGCTTCTTCTACAAAGAAGATAACCTCAGAATCCTGTTTTGCCTGCTTTTCTAATGCCAGCGCCTGCTTTTTCGGCATCCATCCGACCAGGTAAAAAAACTCACCGCCATGTGCCGCCTGACGCTTCACATCTACAAATTCCTGCTTGTTATGTACATAGCTGTAAACATCGGAAAGCTTTTGCAGATTTTCTCTGCAAAGAAGCACCATTTCTGATTCTAACTCGCTGACCTTTCCCTCCAGCTCCTGATTTTGCTTTTTTAAGAAAATCTGTGTATCCTTTGGTGTGCCGATTGCTGCATCCGGAATTTCAATCTCATCAAAATTCAAAGAATCAAAGACCGCGTTGATTCGTTCGGAATCTGCCTGCGGAACAAAGTAAAAGCCCCAGACATCACCCTTATCCTCACTGATTTTCACAAAGATTGCGCCCAGATTTCCTAAAAAGGTCATCAGTGTGTTATAGCTTGATTTTGGCATTCTTCCGAAATGGTACTGGATAAACTCAAAGCTTTTCAGCTTCGTTAAATCCACATCCACGTCTTCCAGCAGATCAAACTGCTCCATAATTTTTTGGTTTTCTGAAAACTTCTTTTTCACATCCTCCTGCTCGCGGCGGATTGTTTCCATCTGTTCAGAAAAATTTTCTAAAAAGCTCTGCATGTCCGCATCGGAAAACTGCGTTTCCTGATGCGTTTCCAAAAGTGGCATCGGAATCCGATCCCGGATCTCCTTTGCAAGCTTTTCGATCGCTTCGTTTTGATTGTCTTCTACAAACGGTGTCAGCTTTTCGCCGTTTTCCAAAACGCTCAAAGCATCCTCTAAGTGGATTTCCTGCCCTAAAACGTACTTGGAAACAACCGATTCAAAATCTTCGATTTTCCCGGCGATTGTCACCGCTTCCATTTTTAAAACAGCCAAAAAACTCATCTCCTTTTTCGGCTCTTAACCGATACAAATTTGCTCCCGGATGATTTCGGGCGATATATGATACCGCACACCTTCAATGATAGTGTCTAAATTCTGCAATTCAATCTGCTTCAATTCCAGCATTGCATAAATTTCAGTCATTGTTCTGGGATGCAGGCGGAACATTTTCTTTGCAAGCGCATATCGCTGTCGCTTAAAATTATGCTCTATAAAAAACTGTGCATCTGCAAAAAGCGCACAATACCTTGTTTTTTTCATCTCCTGAAGGCATTCCTCCAGACTCTTTGCCTCCACCATCCGAGCAATATCTTCCTTTCTGAGTCGGTAAAAAACCGGAATCAGATAGGTATAAATCAGTTCATGCTGAAGTGAAAAATACTTTTTGCACCGATAAATCCAGGAAAGATTCAGGGAATCAATCAGCGAACCGATATATTCTGCAAAAAGCCCTTTTTCCTCCTCCGGCAGATATTTTTTCTGATACCGCCAGAGCATTTTGAAAAACACCTGATCCAGCAGCATGCATATCCCAGCATAATCAACATTACCGGACGCTGCATATTGCAGGCTTTTATAATATGGTGTTTCCCTGCATGCATTCACAAGGCTGGAAAGATCTCCATCCTGCCGGATAGCGGAAAAATCAATCTTTGAATGACGCAGGATTCCATTTTCCGGATTGTTCCGGCTCTTTAAGAGACTTTCATGATTATAATAATCACGCAGGATTTTTTTTAGAAAAACGGTTTCCTCTTCCATAAAGAAAAACTGCAAAAGCTTTTTCTGCTCCAGATTTGCAAAGATATAAAGCCGGCTGTACTCGTCCTCATACTTTCGGTCCAAATGCTGTTCTAAGGAGGATCTGTGAATATCGTATTCATTCACATCCTCTAAAAAAGGTGCATAGACTGTGTTTTTCAGAAAAACGCAGATCTCGCCGACGCTTTTTTTCTCTAAAAGCTGCATATAGTCCTCATCTGTGAGATACCCTGCATACATTCCCTGGAGC
>RQCD01000223.1 GCA_008668455.1 Clostridia bacterium | reverse complement strand
GATCTATCTGCCATCACCGCAGACAGTGTCATTAGCGTGTTCTATTCAAAAGGAAACAAAGAAATTATCACCATTTATGTTTCCAAGAAACGCTTTATGGCAGTCATGACCGGAAAGGGCGGAACAAATGACCGCGGAGAGGAAACGGTTCGGTTTGACGACGAAAGCTACACCATCGGAAAGAATATGGTTGGTGCAGAAAAGCTGATCATGGGCGAAAGCTTTACACTTTCCGTAGACTATAAGGGTTATCTGATTGAGGCGGTTGCCGGCGGCAGCGTGAAAAATTATGCCGCCCTTTTAAGAGTTGCAATGGACGAGAGCGGAGATATCTGCTATCTGAAGCTTTTAAACCAGGATGGAAAGATTGCAACCTATCAGACCAAAGAGGATAAGGTGCGCTATGTGGAGGGAACAACCAAATTGAAAATTGCTCAGTCAGCGCTTTATCAGAATTTTCAGGGCATGGAATATTCTCTGATTCTGGTTGACTTTGACGCGGATCAGAAGGTTAAGAGCGTTACCGTTCCGGTTGCATACGACAAGAAAAATCCATTGAGCAACGAGGGTATTTTCACACTGTATAAAAAGGTAGAAGCAAGTACCATGGCATCCTACGGAATGATTGCCGGAGTCGGCTGCGGAAATGCAATCAACTTTGTTATCCCTCCGGCAGTTGACGGTGTGGTGGATGTGGATTCCTCCAAGGTCATTAAGGGTACATACTTTGGCGCAGGATCAAGCTACAGCGGATTCCAGCTTTATGATGTAGGAATTGAAGCGTTGGCAGGCGCAACCGTTATCCGCGATAAGGCAGGCAGCGGACTTTCCGGCTATGATATCGGAATCTTTGTTGTCAGCAAGAAAACCGAAACGATTAATGCAGACGATCAGCCGGTTACCCAGCTTGTCGGCTGGCAGAACGGTGTGGAAACAAAGCTGACTATCAGCAATGACCCAAGAGATTTAAAGCATGCATTTGCTTATGATATTCAAAAAGCAGAGGCAGGAGATATTTTCCTCTATGCAACCAACACCGACGGTGAAATTTCTGCATATTCCTATCTGTATGCGGACGCACAGGATAAAAACAGCTTCCGTCAGCTTTCTTCCATCGGAAACGGCTTTAGCACCACAAGAGAATGCTCCACCTATCATGCACATGTGCAATATATCGGAAACGGCTACTGCACCATTTACTATGGAGAAGAAACCGTTCCGGCAACCACCGGTGCGACCAATTCCATTCTGGTTTACCGTGTGAACCGCAGCACGAAAAAGGTTACAAAGGGTGAATGGGGCGATATCAAGGCAAAAAATTTCTATACAGGTCAGGACGGTTCGGAGGTTGTTGTCCGGACAAACCGTAATGGTGTTGTGGAGGTAGTAGTTTATGAAGATTAAGAAAATTTTAGCGGGCGTCATATCCGCAGCAATGCTTCTGGGAAACGCGGCAGTTCTTGCCGCGGACATCCCGGAGAAAACCTGGACGTTTGACAAAATTACTGAAAAACCGGCAGAATTTACTGATAATAATCCAAAAAAAGTACTGCCGCTGTCACTTTCCCATAAAGGCTCGGACGGAAGCGGAAATGCATTTGGATTTGTTTGCGGCGTTGGAGTCGGCATGGGAAACGGAGTGATTAACACAGCCTCTAACGGCTATCGGATTTTTGTACCGGAGATTACCGAGGTGACAGACGGTGTGGTAAATTATGCTTACGATTTTCTGGTAGGTAATCAGAATGTATGCGCGTGGCTCGTAGCGCCGCGCTTTGGAGATAGCCTGGAGCTTGACGGCTTGGTGAGCTTATCCAACGGAAACATTCAATTCGGAGATCAGGTATTAGGCACAATCCAGGCAAATGAATGGCACACCGTCGGCGCACAGTACCGGATTACACCAGAGGGCGCTGTGATGGATGTGATTTTAGACGGTGTTCGGGCAGTGGAAAACTATGCTTTAAAAGATGCTGCAAAGGACGGAATCAAGCAGTTTTCTCTGCTTGTCAATCCGCATACCACAACAGAGCAGTTTCAGCAGAATACACGCTTTGACGGCAGAGACGAAATCTTTTATATGGATAACCTCTATATCGGACAGAATCCGAACTACTTCCAGGGCGTGTATAAGGTAAACAGTGTTGCGCAGGGGGCGAAGATGAATGAGATTAATGTTTCATTTAACCGCGAGCCGGGAGCAGCTTCTTCTTCTGATTTCTCTGTGAGCAACAGATCAGTTTCGGGAGTGCGCACAGACGGAAAAACCGTTGTCCTCACACTTTCCGAGGATTTAACTCCGGGCGAGGATTATACGGTTACTGTTTCCGATCAGCTTTTAGCGGCAGACGGCACAGCTTTTTCCGGTACAAACAGCTTTACCGTATCGGCAACCTATCCGAAAACTGTCAATATGGAGTGGACATTTGACGATAAAGCAGTTCCGCCAACGGCCTTTCCGAAATATTTTGTGTATAACAATAAGCAAGTGCCGGCGGCTGCCAAGGACGGCGTCAGCGGCAAACCGAACGATTATTCCTTCCAATACTTAATCGGAATCGGCGGCGGCAGAGCGGACGGCGTGCTGAACAAGTACACCAACGGTTTCCGCGTGTTTTCCAAAGGAGAATTGGGATTTTTGGTGAATGATGTTACCCTTTGCTATGATCTTGATTTTATGGTGAAAGCAAAAACGCTGGTGGCACAGCTGTTCTCCCCAAATATGGGCGGCACGAATTATAACCCATTCCGATCGGTGATTGTCAATAACGGAATCATCTCCTGCAACGGAGAGGCGTTCGCAGAGATTGAGCCGAACGAATGGCACAATTTAGGAGTTGTTTACACCCTTTCCTCTGCAAATGGCATGAAAGCAGATATTTATTTAGACGGAATTAAGCGGTACACCGATTCGGATAACAGCGTTACGGCAAAAAGCGGAATCGGCTGCTTTAACCTTTTAGCAAGTGCAAACACCGATCCGAATGATCCGCTGACCCGTTACGACGACAGAAACGAGTATTTCGTTATGGATAATCTCTATATCGGCGACGATCTCTCCCGCGTGATTTCGGGCTTAATGCCTGCATCCTCCAATCCGGCAAACGGGTCAGAGGGAGCAGAGGTAGATCAGCCGGTATCGGTTACCTTTAACGATACGGTTGCAAATGATGATGTTTCGGGTGCGCTTTCTCTGACCTCGCCATTGGGAAGTCAGCCGATATCTGAGATCACAAAGTCGCAGGATGGCTACACCCTGACCGCAAGCTATGACGGAATTTTAAATTACCGGGATACCTATACGGTTTCTTTTAGCGAGGAATTGCTCTCCGGCTTTGGAAAAACAATTTCCAAGGACGCAAAAATAACCTTTAAAACAAAAGACTATTATCCGTATGCTATGACGGTTTCAAACCTGACGAAGGAAAACGGAACAGCCACGGCAACCGTAACGCTTTCGCAGAATACGGCAGAGCAAACGGTCATTATGGCGGCATATGACAAAAACGGCGTAATGAAAAAAGCGGTCTCTGCCCAGGTCATGAACCAGGCGAATCTGAGTGTAGCGTGCGAAGGTCAAATTAAGATCATTTGTATTGACAGCCTGTCAGGCGGTATACTGACTGCAGCGCCCTACATTGAGGGCGATGCGGAGGACGGATATTATCTGAACAATCCGGCGCTTGCGCTTTCCAAGCCGGAAACAAAAAATTGTGTGATTACTATTTCGGGTACATCCAATCTGAAAAAGGGTTATGTTCTGGGGAAAATTGCGGCAAACGGGAAAAAGACCGATTCGCAGGAGTTATCTGATTATTTGACAATTGACGCGGTTCGTACCGGTTTGGACGGCAGCTTCTCCTTTGCAGGAAGAACAGACGCGGCAAACGGAGAATATGCATATTCCGCAAAGACAGAGCAGGCTTTGCAGGAGGGAACAGTAGCTTATCAGATTCAGGATGGACGCGATATCCGTTCTTTTTCACTGAACGGCTCGTCTGCAAATATTTCCGGAACAAATATCACCTTCACAACCTCGGAAAGTGATTTGAGCGGATTTTTGGCAGGCTTTACCCTTTCGGAAAAAGCATCCCTGTATGCAGGAGATCAGCTTTTGGAATCGGGAGTTTCCCGGTTGAACTGCACCAGTCCGGTGACTCTGACGGTTCGTTCTGAATTCGGTTCGGAAAAAACCTACACGCTGACGGTGACAAAGAAAACAACGACTGGCGGCGGTTCAGGCGGTGGATCGGGAAGCGGTTCTTCCGGAAATTCCGGACTTGCCATCACAGTTCCGTCCGGAACGGTGACAGAAGATCAGAAAATTCCGGAACCGCTGGACGAAATTACAACACGTTTTGGAGATGTGCAGAAGACCTACTGGGCATATGACGCAATTGCGGCATTAGCGGAAAAGGGAATCATTTCCGGTGTCAGCGAGGATTCCTTTGCGCCGGAGCGTGAGATCACCAGAGAGGAATTTTGTGTATTGCTGCAAAGAGTGTTCAAGCTTGCGCATGCAGACAAACGAATCAGCTTTGACGATATTCCGGAGGATGCCTGGTATCAGGATGCAGTTTATATATTAGCGGAAAACGGCATTGTAAACGGAATGGATCTGCACACCTTTGGCGTTGGCAGAACGATTACACGGCAGGATATGGCGGTGCTGATTGCCGGCTGTATCAAAAATGCAGAAGAAACGCGCGAATATGCAGATTTTGCGGATGAGGATCAGATTTCGGAGTATGCAAAGGACGCAGTTAAAATGCTTTACTGCGCCGGAATCTTAAACGGCATGGGCGACGATACCTTTGCACCGCAAAACAGCGCGACCAGAGCGCAGACAGCAGTGATTTTGAGTTTACTTTAAGCTTGAGGGCGGATTTATTCCGCCCTTGATTTTTTATATTGCAGAGGGGTGATTCCGGTTTGCTTTTTGAAACAGGAAATAAATGCGGAGCAATCCGGAAATCCGCTTTCCAAGCCTGCCTCCGAAACAGTTGCGCCGCCGCGCAAAAGCTCCATGGCAAGGCTCAGCCGTCTGCGCTTTAAATATTCAGTGGGGGACAGGCGCAGGCTTTTCACAAAATGCCGCTCCAGTGTGTTCAGGCTGACATGCGCCAATTTTGCCACATCTGCCATAGTGATCGGTGCGGTGAGATTTTGGCTGAAATATTGAACCGCAAAGACTAAATCGGGTGAGAGTTTTTTACTGTCTGCCCTTTTTTTGATCTGGGAATGGTTCATCAGATCGATCAGCTCAAAAAAATAATAGTATTTGTAAAAGGGGGAAAGGGTATCCTCCATCAGCCTTTCTAAAATGGATAACAGCCGTTCCATCTCCTCTGGCGGGGTCACTAAAAGATTCTGCTCGCCGACGGCGCGCCGGAAAAATAATTCAAAGAATTCCTCGTTTCCGTCAGCAGAAAATAGAATCCAATAGTGCCTGTGCCGTGCGTTGCTGTGATAGATACAGTGGTGATATTCATAAGGCTTGGTAATAATCATACTTCCCGGCACAATCGGATAAATGTGATCCTCCACCATAAAGGAAACGTCACCCGAAAGGTTCAGATAGATTTCACACTCGGCATGTACATGATGCTCATGCTGATTCTCCGATGCTTTCGCATCAATATCAATATAGTTTACAGAAAACTGAAACGGATAAAACTCGGAAAATGCAAGTTGATTTGATTTCATAAAAACACCTCTGTGCATATTTTAACATATTTTTTGGTGAAAAATCAATAGAAATACAGAAATTTTTGTGCTAAAATGAAAGAAAGAAGGGGGTGACAAATTGGAGTACCTATGGATTTTATTAGCGGATCTGATGATGGCAATTGATTTTTCCTTAAATAAGGTCTATCAGAGAAAATGCGGCGCTACGCCTGCGGCTGGGTATCGGTTTAACCTTTTGGTAGGACTTTTAAAAACGCTGATTTTTTGGGGAATCAACGGCTTTGTGTTTGAATTTACCGCCTATTCTGCATGGATGGCGGCTTTGATGGCATTGGTTTGCTTTTCCTATATTCTGCTGGGTCAGCAGATCCTAAAGGTGAGCCAGGTGGCATTATACACGCTTTTTCTCATGCTTGGAGGAATGTGCGTGCCGTATCTCTGGGGCGCGGTGGCTCTGCATGAACAGCTGACGGTGTTCCGGGTGCTTGGTTTAATTGTGATCGCGGCTGCGCTGATTCTAATGAACCTGACCGAACGTCCGCCGAAAAAGCAGCTTTTGATGTGCATTGCAGTGTTCATCTTAAACGGCTTTTGCAGTGTGATTTCAAAGGAACATCAGATTTCTGCAAAAGAAACGGTTTCTGCGGCTGGCTTTGTGATGTTGTCCGGGTTTGCTTCGGTTCTGTTTGGAATCATCGGCTTGCTGACCGAGCGTGCAAAAAAGCATCCGGCAGAGATTTTGCAGGGCGGTAAGGGAATGCTTGCGGTGGCATTATCGGCGGCAATCGGCGGTGTGTCCTATCTTTTACAGTTAATTAGTGCAGAAAAAATACCGGCAACCGCACTCTATCCAATGCTGTCCGGCGGCAGTATTGCACTGAGCGTTCTGACCGGATGGCTGTTTTTCCGCGAAAAGCCGAATAAACGGCTTTGGATCGGAACAGTATTTTGTATCTTAGGAACGGCAATGTTTATTTTTTAAAGAAAGTTGGAGCTATTATGGAATTTTTAAAGAATCAGAATTTATTTTCCTTTGTCTATAACGGGAGAAATGTCTGGGATTGCGATATGAAAAAGACAGTCCGGGAGAATGGGGAGGAAACGGTTACCGAGCTGATCTTCCCGGACGGGTTAAAGATCACAAATATTGTAAAAAAGCATGGCGAGAATGCCTGCGAGTGGGTCAATTGGTTTGAAAATACCGGAAAAAATCCGACCGGAATCATTTCCGAGCTTTGGGACTGCGACTGCGTTGCGCCCTTTGACCGGGATGAAAAGAAAGGCTATACCGCCTATGAACCGGATCGGGACAAGGTGATGAAGGTATATGCGCCGAACGGATCAGTTTGGAGCGCTTACGAATTCTATGCTGATCCGGATTTGGTGGACGGCAGCAATTTTCTTCCGTATCACTTAACCCCGGATCAGCCGCATCAATGCTATCAGAACCGCGGAGGTCGTTCCTCTGATCTGCGAGCACCCTTTTTCAATATCAAGCGTGAGAATAAAGGGGTGATTTTTGCAATTGGCTGGACAGGTCAGTGGCGGTGCGAATTAGACCGGACGGATGAAGGTGTCCGCATCCGTACCAAAATTGAGGACACAAACTTCCGGCTGCTGCCGGGCGAAAAAATCCGTACCTCCTCGGTTGTCATCATGCCCTATATCGGCAGTGTAACAGACGCGCAGAACCAGTGGCGCAGATTGGTGAAAAAGAAATTTTCTCTGATCGGCAAACCGGGACGGGATGATGCCGGCATATTCTGCGCCGGAATCTGGGGCGGCATGTCGGATGCCGGGGTAAAAGCACGGATTCAGAAAATCAGGGAATACAAAATCCCGATAGAGGATGTATGGATGGATGCCGGCTGGTACGGCATGGGCGAAAAGCCTTCTCCGGATGAATTTGAGGGTGACTGGAGCGTGCATACCGGCGACTGGCGCGTGAATCCGCATTTGCATCCAAATGAGCTGGCAGATGTTTCAGCGGAAATCCGGGCAGCAGGAAAACAGTTTTTATTATGGTTTGAGCCGGAGCGTGTGATCAATACAACCCCGATTGCCAAGGAGCATCCTGAGTATTTCTTAAAGAAGAAAAATCCGGAGGAATGGAGCTGGCTGCTGGATTTAGGAAATGACGAGGCATGGAATTATTGCTTTGAAACGCTTTCCGGGTTGATTGAAAAGCTGTCGCTCCATTATTACCGGCAGGATTTCAATATGGAGCCGTTGGATTTCTGGAGAGAAAATGACGAGCCGGATCGGGTCGGAATCCATGAGATTAAGCATATCACGGGACTTTATCGGCTGTGGGATGCACTCCTGGAGCGTTTTCCGCATTTGATGATTGATAACTGTGCAAGCGGCGGCAGAAGAATTGATATAGAAATGCTCCGGCGGTCTGTGCCGCTTTGGAGAAGTGACGCGCAGTGCCCGGCAAATTATCGCTGCGAAATTGCACAGACGCACAATATGTCCTATGCGGCATGGATACCTTATTCAGGAACAGGCAGAGGACGCGAGTGGGGCGATTTGTATCGGATTCGGAGCGCTTATGCCGGCTCACTCACCACCAATTATAGCTTTTCCGAGCGTGATTCCTTTGGTGATCCGGAGCAGATGGAATGGTTCAAAAAAATGGGTGAGGAATATTTAGCCGTTCGTCCGTATTTCTATGAGGATTTCTATCCGCTGACTGAAATCAGTGACCGTACAGATATCTGGTCGGCGGCACAGTACGACCGTCCGGAGCAGAACGACGGCATCGTGCAGGTGTTCCGACGCGAGCATGCGCCCTATACCGACGCAAGCTTTACTCTCTCGGCAATTAAGGAAAATAAAACCTATCTGTTCCGCGATACTGATACAGACGAAACGCAGGAAATCAGCGGAAAAGATCTGATAGAAAGAGGATTTTCAGTGCATATTCCGGAAAAAAGAACGGCAAAAATTTTCTTCTATCAGGTTCGGTAAAATACGAATATTATTCGTAGCAAAATAGGAATAAAAGAGTGCAGAACGCATAAAGCGCATCCGACGGCGTACTGGCGTACTCCGAGCGGCGCGTTTTATGCGTTCGGCACTCTTTTTTAATTTGTAGGAAATTGCGTAAAACGCAATGACGGAAAATCAAAAATGCTACCTTATTCCTACGCCCGCAGGCGGAGCTTTTATCAAAAGCTTTTTTACATCCCCAATCCCAATCTTTGTTATAGAACAGATTTAGTTTAAAAGAGTCCGGTATTCTGGCTTTAGATAGGACGCAATCGATGGATAGGGCAGCGTAAATTCTACAAAACTGCGCGCATAGTAGGATAACTCATAGGGAGGAAAATAGAGTACTAAGCCTTTTTCCGAAAGGTAAAAGCAGGTTTCGTGCAGATTTCCAATTACCGGAGTTTCCCATAGGTCATGATAGTCCTCCGGGTTCTTGCGCAGAATCTCAGCTACTAACTGATTTAAAAGCGTGCGGTAGTTTTCGTTTGCAAATAAATCTGCAAGCGCCAGCTGCTTTTTCTGATTCAGATCAAATGTCCTGGAAACCCGTGTTTTGTTTCCGTGTACACCCTCGGTAAAAATATACCGTTCGTTATAAAAACTTAATAAGCCGTTTTTTTCATAGGTCAGCTGCGGCGCAATCCGCAGCTGACACTTTTCCTGTTCCGGATGCTGGGTCTGACTGAGCGTTTCAAATTCCTTAAGACATGCGTTTGTCTCGTCAATACATTGCTGGTTAATCTCATCCTCGTATGCCTGATCGTGCGGAATAGAAAACTGCGGACATTCTATTTTGACGAGGATATCATCGGTTTCGTAAGCCGTTTCCTGTACATGCATCCGCACAATGCCGCCTGAACAGCCGGAGATACAGAGCGTGGCGGTAAGAAGGAAAAGAAGCCGTTTTAAAGAATGATACAAATCAACCCACCGCTTCCTTCGTTAATAATCCGCTGAAGTGTCTCTTGCAGTTTAAACCGTGCGTCATCCGGCATGCGGGATAGTTTGTTGTGCAGTCCCTCGTTCACTAATTCGTATAAGGATTTTCCGAAAATGTTGGATTCCCAGATCTTCGATGGATCTGTTTCAAATTCCTCCATCAGGTATTGTACCAACTCCTCTGACTGCTTTTCTGTCCCCACAATTGGGATGACATCTGTCTCAATATCTGCCCGAATCATATGTATACTCGGAGCGGATGCTTTTAGTTTTACACCGAAGCGGCCGCCTTGTTTTACGATTTTCGGTTCTGCGAGGGTGAGTTCATCAGTGCCGGGGGATACGATGCCGTAGCCTTTTTCGCGCACCTCATGGAGTGCGAATGCGACCTTATCATATTCGGACTTCATTTCGGAAAGCTCACGGATCAGGCGAATGAGATCTTCTTCGTTTTTGATTTCGAAGCCGGATGATTCTCCCAGAATATGGTAGAACAAGCTTTCCGGTACGCTGAGCTGAATCACAACATTTCCCTGCCCGAGATCCATTCCCTCAATATGACTTTCCTGAATATATTCACAGGAGCAAAGTCCCTCGGTCAATTTTTTTACATGGCGGATTTTTTCCACATCCTGCACTTCCTCCAGAACCGACTCATAAATGGATTTTTCCAGCCAATGCTCCGGACCCAGGCTCTCCACCCAGCCAGGGAGCTTGATGTTAATTTCCCGGAGCGGAAATTCAAACAGCACGGTTTCGATAATGCGGTTAATATCGTCTGCGTTCAGCTCCTCGCAGTTTACAGAAACAACCGGCACTCCATAGTTTTCCTCCAACTCAGCGCGAAGCTTTTGCGTTTCGGGTGCAGTCGGATGGGTGGAATTTAAAAGCACGATAAACGGCTTGTTAATGCTTTTTAATTCGTTTACCACACGTGTTTCTGCTGTTACATAGTCAGCACGGTCAATTTCTGTAATACTTCCGTCTGTGGTTACCACCAGTCCGATGGTGGAATGTTCGGTGACCACTTTTTTTGTTCCGATTTCAGCTGCCTCATAAAACGGGATCGGCTGATCGAACCATGGGGTTTTGACCATGCGCGGAGCGTCGTCCTCAATATAGCCAAGCGAACCGTCCACAATATAGCCGACGCAGTCGATCATGCGTACTTTCAGATTCGCATTATCACCCAGGCTGATGGAAACAGCTTCATTCGGAATAAATTTCGGTTCGGTTGTCATGATGGTTCTGCCCCCTGCCGACTGCGGAAGCTCATCACGCGCGCGCTCTGCCTGATAGACGTTCGGAATATTCGGAATTACCAGCAAGTCCATAAACCGCTTAATAAAGGTTGATTTTCCTGTTCGTACAGGTCCGACCACACCGATATAGACATCGCCGCCGGAGCGTTCGCTGATATCCTGGTAAAGATTGTATTCTGACATTTTGATTTCCTCCTCTAATTCGTACATGTTTGTATATGTATATCAAAAAATGTGCAGGAATATGACGCTTTTTTTAAATCCTCTTGTGTCGGAAAGAATTTTGTGGTATATTTTTAAATAGGTGGTGATTATTCTGAAGAAATTAATTACGGTTGGAACCTTGGTATCTTTTGGACTGGGATTTTTTTGCAGTCTTTTCTATCATCTGTACGCAGAGCGGAGCTTTCTTCCTTTTGCCATTACGTTTTGGACCACGTTTTATCATTTTGCAATGCGCGATCTGACGGCATACGCAGTGACCACCATTCGAAGGCACTCGAATGCAGCGGATCGGAAATCGTTTTCTCTTGGAAAAGCAGAGCGTGCGTTTTATCGTCTGATCCGCATAAAGAAATGGAAAAAATACGCACCAACCTACCGGAGAGAGCTGTTTACCGTAAAGCAGGACAATATAGAAATGCTTTATCATAATATGATTAACGCACAGCTCGGACATGAAATGATCGTTCCTTTAAGCTTTGCACCGCTCATTTTGTCAAAGCCGCTGGACGGCTTTCTTCCGTTTCTGATCACATCAGCCCTTGCTGCCCTGTTTGATCTGCAGTTTGTGATGATTCAAAGATATAACCGGGATCGGGTTTGTGCAATGCTGCACAGATGTCAAATGAAACAATCTGATAAAATAGGACACTCGGCTTGACACAGTTTCAAAATCATGTTATAATAAATTATCAGATTTATTATGTCCTTGTGTAACAGAAACTTAATGTTAAAAAGGACCTGAAAAGCTGAAGACGTGCCGCACAATGATGCATACATACCTGTAACAGGAAATCATTCTGAAAAAAAAGCTCACATATTTATTTGCTGCCGGGTTGTCATCAAGCTGCGTAAATAAAACCGGAATGGAGGGGAAAGGGTATGAATATATTGCTCTATGCAGAAGTGAATCTGATGAGTCTTGCAGTTCTGACGATTATTGCGATTGGTATGCAGAGCGGAGAGAGAAGCAGACGAGAAGACTTTTTTGAGGCGTCTGTGTGGTGTTCTAATCTGGCAATATTCTGCGATCTGCTTTGGAACATAGGGCAGACAAGCTATCTCACCATTTCGCAGGCAAACGCATATGCTGTGAATTTTGTATATTTTTTGGGATTGAGCAGTGCGGCATTTTTTATGTTTCTATATTTTGAAAATCCTGTGCAAAGCTGTGTGCTTAAAAGCAGGCTTGCTATGGCGGCGGCAGCTTTGCCGGTTGCTGTGATGGCAGGATTACTGATACGATCCTTGTTCGACGGCTGCATTTTCTATATTGATGATGCCGGGGAATATCATCGCGGATCTGCGTTTTATATGCAATTGATTCTTTCCTATGGATATGTGGTAGCAGCGGCGGCAGAAAAGCTTGTGCATGCTATCCGCAGGACAAGCTTTACAAGTCGTGATGAGTTTTATGGTGTATTGCTGCTGGCAGCTCCGACGCTCCTGAGCGGATTTTTACAGAGCCAGGTGCCGAATGCACCGATTTCTGCCATGGGTATTGTTCTGGCTGAACTTCTGATCTATATTCATTCGCTCCAGCAGATGGTATCCACTGACGTGTTGACCGGAATCAGCAACCGACGCGAGCTTTTACGCGTGTTAGAGAAACAGACCGAAGCGCTCAAAAGGGAGGATCATCTGTATTTTTTATTTATTGATATTGATTCCTTTAAGCAAATTAATGATATTTACGGACATAATGAGGGAGACCGTGTGTTAAAATTGGTTGCGTCTGTTTTAAAACGTCTTTGTCTGGAGTCAAACGGGTACTGCGGCAGATACGGCGGTGATGAATTTGCAGTTTTGCAGAGGATGGATTCAGAGGAGGAGATTGCTGCTTTCCGGAGGAAAATCCATGACTCGGTGAAAAAGAAAAGCAAGGCAGAGTCATTGGCATATACCGTCCGTGTGAGTATCGGCTGTGTAGAATACATAGGTGACGGAATGGAAATTCATGAGTTGATTTCGCAGGCAGACAGTAATATGTATCACAGAAAAAATCATAAAAGGGATGAGAAATTATCATTATACGGGAAGGGAGCGTAAAGGTGAAAAAGAGTTCTTCCTTAAACATTTATATCATGTTGATTTTAGCGGCATTGGAAATTCTGATCTCCTTCACGTTTTTGGGGTATTTTCATATCCCGCCGATTTCAATTACCTTTGCATACATTCCGGTTGTGATGGCGGCATATCTTTTAGGCCCTGTCGGGGCGGCGGTAATCGGAGCGGTTTTGGACTCGCCAGCGTCTACAAGGCGACTGCCTCCTATGTGCAGCCGACCGACCAGATATTTTCTCCGTTTTTAAGCGGCAGACTGCTTGCAAGCTTTCTTTTGGCGGTGGGGTGCGTGTGCTGTTCGGTTTTTTGATTGGGCTGATTTTTCGGGCGGCAAAAAAAAAGCCGGCATCGGAAAATATGGATCGGCATTACCGGAGCGATCGCACCGAAATTTCACGGTCTTTTGGTGTATGTTGCGATGAGACTTTGGTGATGCTGGAAAGTCATCAGATGAACATTTCGGAGGAGATTCGGTTTGATCTGACGCATTTGCAGATTCAGTTTATGATGGCGGTGCTGTCCTTGAATATTATTCTGGTTATTATTTTAAAATTAAGCCATCAGTACGTAGAGTATCAGCGGTATATCGGTGCACTTGACGTGACAACCAATGTGATGGGGCGCAGAATGTTTTTGAGCTGCTTTGAAAAGCTTCAAAAGGATATGCAGAATCGTGTCGGGTGGTTCTTGTTTTTGGATGCGGATCATTTTAAATCTATTAACGACACTATGGGACACACCGCAGGCGATCAGGTTTTGCAGAAAATTGCGGCGACTTTAAAGCATGTGCTCGGAAATTACGGTATCATCGGCAGGATCGGCGGTGATGAATTTGCAGCGATGATCAGTACGCCAATCCGGAAAGAGGAGCTGGAAAAACGTCTTGATTTGTTTTTGGCAGAGCTTGCAAAGAGACATTTTAAAAATCAGAAGATTAGCTGTAGTATCGGCGTTTGTTCCTTCGCTGCCCCGGCAGACCTCCCGGGACTGATGAACAAAACCGATCAGGCGCTCTATCAGGCAAAAACAGAGGACGTGCGTGCTATGTAATTTTGGAAAAGTAAGTGGCGAAAAAGCACAGATTGTTCAACGGTATTTGAACGGTCTGTGCTTTCTTTTTTTTCCTAAGTTAAATCTCTTTTTTCATAAATAGCATTGTTCCAAACACTACTGACAAGATTGCCGACTTTTTCAGCCTTTGCGGAACCATCCGCCATTGTCTGTGCCGCCTTAATCATATTGACGCTATACTTAGCAAGTGTAACCTGTTTTACGAAATTAATTCCCAGCACACATGCAATCAGCAACTGAAATCATTTTATTTAGGATTCGATTTTTTCACTGCACACAGACGAAAGGTTCATGTTTCGGGTATGGCTGATTGGCTCCCATTCAGTCTTTTTAAAGAGCGCCACAAGACAGATTGGAAGATAGGTCAGCATAAAGAGCGGAAACGTGAAGGTGTAGAAGATCTTTTTTCCTGCCGGGCAGTAGATTTTTTTCCACTCGGTTATCACAGTGATCAGCCCTAACACAAAAATTGTCAGATAAAGGTTGATAGCAGATTCTAAAAGCGAGGAAAGAATCACTGCTGTGCCGCCGTGCTCTATAAAGCTTACAACCATCATAAACAAGTTAATGATCAGGGTAACCACCGTCAGAACGGTTGCCGGCATAATATTCATTGTCATGTCAAAGCAGGAAAACCATTTCTTTTTCTTTAAAATACCGGTGAAAAGCTGTTTCCAGTATTTTGCAAGCACCTGCAAATAGCCCTTTGCCCAACGCTGACGCTGTTTCCAGGACTGGGAGAATTTTGTCGGCTGCTCGTCATACAAAATTGCATTTTTACAATATCCGATTTTTTCGCCGTTGACCACGCTATGAATGGTAAATTCAGTATCCTCGGTCAGACAGAAGAAGTTCCAGCCGCCGCATTTTTCTAAAATCCGGTCGGAAAAGAGAAAGCCTGTTCCGGACACCGCACAGCTGCTTCCTAAAACAGAACGCGGGAGATTTAAGTATTGTGATTCGCGAAGAAACCACAGTGCGCAGCCGGCGGAAATCCAGTTGTCACCATAGTTTTTGGAGTTACGGTAGCAGGTCAGAATTTCATGCCCGGCAGAAAAGCTTTGATTCATCTCAGCAACAAAATTCGGATCTGCCAGATTGTCAGCATCAAACACAATATAGGCATCCGGTTTTTTTCCGGATTCTGCGATCTTTTTTAACAAAAAATTCAGCGCGTAGCCCTTTCCGATCTGCACCTTGTTAAACCGTTCAAACACAATTGCCCCGTGCTGCCTGGCAACAGCGGCGGTGCGGTCTGTGCAGTTGTCAGCAATGACATACACGTCCAGAAGCTCCTGCGGATAATTCTGCGCCTTTAAACTGTCGATCAGATTTCCGATTACAATTTCCTCGTTCCGGGCTGCAATTAAAGCCGCAATCCGATGCGGCGCAGCACAGACCTGTTCCTTTCTGCGCTGTACAAAAAACGAAATTAAAACAAATAAAAACTGGTAGCTATAGCAAACAAAAAAAAGAACCATAATCGTGTAATTGATCATTTTTACAAATTCCATGATGTGCATTCCTCGCTTTATTATTTGGTATTGGATGATTCTCTTTCTATCCTATCATAAAATTTTCATTTTGTATATGCTTTTTGCAAAAAAAATTATTAAATTTATATTAATTTTTAGATAATTGTGGATTTTTGGGTTGTTATAGTGATGATTCTATGATAAAATAGAAAAGAAAGGGGTGCGGAGCATGAATACCCAACATTTGAAATATGCAGTTGAGATTGAAAAATGCGGATCTATTTCGCAGGCGGCGGAAAAGCTCTTTATGGGGCAGCCGACGCTTAGCAAAACGATCAAGGAGCTGGAAGCACAGCTTGGCTTTGAGCTGTTTGTCAGGACACCGACCGGTGTTTTGCCAACGCCGCGCGGCGAGGAGTTTTTGGTACACGCAAAAAATATTCTCTCACAGGCAGCTATGATTGAGGCGATTCCGCGCTCCGGTCAGGAAAAATGTCTGACGGTGAATATTGCCGCACCGCGTGCAAGCTATATTGCAGAAACATTTCTTGGATTTTTAAGGACGCTGGATCATACGAAAAAAATCCGGATGAATTACAAAGAAACCAACACCATGCGCGCATTAAATAAGCTTTCGGTGGGCGAATATCAGATTGCAATTATTCGCTATCAGACGGAATATGAAGGATATTTTTCAGACTACCTGCACCGGCACAATTTTAAAATTCAGCCGCTTTTTGAGTATCGTGCACTTGCAACCATGTCTGAAAAGCATCCGCTTGCCCGGAAAGCAAGACTGACCTATGCGGATTTCGGAGAGTATGTGGAGCTGCGGCACGGCGATGAAACCGTTCCGTATTTTGCGGATTCTGACCCCTTGCAGACGGCAGAACGGCAGATTTATATTTATGAGCGTGCCAGCCAGTTTGAGATTCTGTCTGAGCTGCCGAATACCTTTATGTGGGCATCGCCGATTCCGAAGCCGGTTTTGCAACGGTACGGATTGATCCAGACGGAATGTGCCGCACCAAGAAATGACTATAAGGATGTTTTGGTTTCCTTAAAGCATTATCAGTATACCGAAACGGAGCATATTTTTATCGAGGCGCTGAAAAAAACGGTTGAACAGCTTCGGGCGAGAGTATAGAGATTCTTCTATAGAAAATTCACTCTAAGAGAAAAATATCAGTCAAAACGACAGTTTTTTTAATTTCGGATAGACTTTTTCTCAAAAAAGTGATATACTATTTGGGATAGTTAGAAAAGAAAACGAGGGATATTGAAGATGGTTTCAGCTTTGAAGATGCAATTGCAGGAGGATTATAGGTATCGGATTGAGATTCATGCGCATACAAAGCCGGTCAGCCCGTGCAGTCAGATACCGCCGGAGGAGCTTGTGAATGTATATAAAAATCTTGGTTATGATGCCGTGGCGCTCACAAATCATTTTTCCATAGGCTTGCAGCAGGAAAAAAACTGCGAGGAAGCTATGGAAAAATTTATGCAGGGCTTTTACGAAACCAAAAAAGCCGGAGATGCCGCAGGTCTTTTGGTCTATTTGGGCGCGGAGCTTCGGTTTGATGGTTCTATGAATGATTATTTGATTTACGGTGTGGATGAGGAAATTCTGAAAAAAACCTATCATGCGCTATCCGGGAGTGTGAGTGAATATCATAAAAAGGTTCAGGATCCAAGAAGCGTCTTGTTTCAGGCGCATCCGTTCCGGGATGGATGCGAGCCGGCATCACCAGATTCGCTGGATGGCATTGAAGCCTTTAATGTACATCCCGGACATAATTCAAGAATTGGCTTTGCTTCTGCCTACGCTGAAAAACATGGATTAAAAAAGCTTGCCGGAACAGATTTTCACCACTTGGGACATGAGGGTTTGGGAGGCATCCGGACAAGGATTCTGCCGGAGGACAGCTTTGCATTAGCAGAGATTTTGCAATCGGGGGAATACCTGTTAGAGGTTGGCGGAAGTATTATCATTCCATAGAAGGAAAGGGAGGATACGATTGAAAAAAATATTTCTGGCGGTCTTTGCGCTGGGCATCGTTTTGTCCGGCTGCAGCAGAGATCCGGATATGGTATATATTGATCCGCGAATCAAAAATCAGATGGACTATTTTGCTGTTACTACTGCTAATACG
>RQCD01000116.1 GCA_008668455.1 Clostridia bacterium | reverse complement strand
TGAGGTATTGTCACCTACAAAAAGGACTCGATAAAGTATGGCAGAAATTTTTTGTTTTCAATGCAAGCTGATATGCGGCAACAAATTATGTGTAATAACCTGTGTCTGCGGCAAGCAACCGGACACAGCCAATTTACAGGATGAATTAGTGACGGAATTAATTCGCCTTGCAGAAACGGCAAAAAATCAGCATACCGAGGAGGCAGACCGTCTGTTGCCGGACGGATTGTTTATCACGCTTACCAACGTCAATTTTGACAACGCAGCTATTCAAAAATTCATTGACCGGGTAAAGAAAGAGCGGAGAAGCTTAGGAGGTGCAGATGATTCCGAGGTTATTTCCCTGTTTGATGGGGAAACGGATATTGTATCTCTGCGGTCGAGCTTGCTTTTCGGACTGAAAGGAATGGGCGCATATGCACATCATGCGATGCGGCTTGGTCATTTTGATGACGAGGTGACCGGATGGTTTTACAGGGGACTTTGTGAAATCAACCGTCCGCACAGCGTGGAGGAATGGCTTTCTCTTTTGATGGAATTCGGCAAGGTCAATTTCCGCTGCATGGAGCTTTTAGATCAGGCGAATACCGATGCATTCGGAAACCCGACCCCAAAGCGCGTCCAAACAGACATTAAAAAAGGGCCGTTTATTGTGGTGTCCGGACATGATTTGGAGGATCTGCATGATCTTTTGGAGCAGACAAGGGATGCCGGAATCAATATCTATACGCATAGCGAAATGCTCCCGGCACACGGCTATCCAAAGCTTGCGGCATTTCCGCAGCTTGCCGGCAATTTCGGCACGGCATGGCAGAGCCAGCAGAAAGAATTTGACAATATTCCCGCGCCGGTGCTGTTTACAACAAATTGTCTCATGCCGCCACGGAAAAGCTATGCCGACCGGATTTTTACCACATCGGTAGTCGGTTATGACGGCATGGTGCATATTAAGGAAGATCAGAACGGGAAAAAGGATTTTTCGCCATTAATTAAAAAGGCAAAGGAATTGGGCGGCTATGAAAACGACCAGAGCATGAGCGGCATTAACGGCGGACATATTCTCACCACTGGATTTGCGCATGACGCGGTGTTATCCAATGCCGGGAAAATCATTGAGCTGATCAAGGCAGGGAAAGTCAAGCATATCTTTTTGGTCGGCGGCTGTGACGGCGCGCATCCGGGCAGAAATTACTACACGGAATTTGTGAAGCAGACGCCGATGGATTCGCTCGTTTTAACGCTTGCCTGCGGAAAATACCGCTTTAACGATCTGGATTTAGGCGACATAGACGGATTTCCCCGGATTATGGATATGGGACAGTGTAATGATGCATACAGCGCGGTCAAGGTTGCACTAGCATTAGCAGACGCGTTCGGCTGTACCGTAAACGATCTGCCGCTTACCCTGGTGCTTTCCTGGTATGAGCAGAAAGCGGTTTGCATTCTTTTAACGCTGCTTGCCTTAGGTGTCAGGAATATGTATCTCGGACCGACCATGCCGGCATTCTTCTCCGAGACAGTTTCCAAGGTTTTAACCGACACCTTCGGACTTCTGCCCACCACCGCACCGGAACAGGATTTAGACGCCATTCTGCATCGCGGTTAAAAAATACTTGACATCCCTGCGGATTCTCTATATAATAGGGAACATAAGGAGGGAATTGTATGAAAATACAGTTTTTAGGAACAGGTGCAGCAGATTGGGGAAGAGAATTCAAAGGAACACCGGGTTATCGGCGTTTTTCGTCCTGTATCGTGAATGACGATCTGCTGATTGATCCCGGTCCGCATATTTTTGATTATACCGAAAACGTATTTGACCGCGCAGAACAAGTTTTAATGACGCATTCCCATAGTGATCATCTTTCGCCGGACACGCTTAGAGCTTTGGGAAAACGCAGAGAAAGAACGCTTTTTGGCGAAAAAAACGGATTATCAATCGCAAACAACATTCCGGGAATCAGACTTTCTGCCCTACCGCTTTTTCAGGAGGTTGTGATTGGAGCATACCGCGTCTGCGCATTGCCTGCAAACCACGGAACAGAGATTCCAGAGGAACAATAGGTGCATTATACCGTCAGTGACGGATGGCGCGTGAAACACACGGCACGCAGGAAGAAGTGGAAGAACGGCTCAAAAAAAGCAATATCGGCGTTTGCTATGACGGTGAAATCATTTCGCTTTCCTAAACGGCGGGATTCAAAAGGCACAGAACGGTTCAGGGGATTCATGCAATTTTAAATGCTGCACCCGGACGGTCTGTGCTTTTTTGATGTTCCCGGTTTTTCTGTGCAGACTACTTTACTTTTTCTGCGAATAATGGGATACTTAGAGTATCAATTTCTTGACAGGGGGGATCGGTTTTGTTCGTGCATTTTATCGGCGGCGGTGTCGGGAGCGGAAAAACGCGGGTTTGTGCGGATTTAATGCGCCGGACGCTTGAAAAAAAACCGGGAGATCGGTGCATTATGCTTGGGCCGGAGCAGCTTTCGTATACGGCAGAAAAAACAATTTCAGAGCTG
>RQCD01000108.1 GCA_008668455.1 Clostridia bacterium | reverse complement strand
CTGCTTCTGCATCCTGTTTACGCCCTCCGGTGTTTATCAGCTGTATTTATGGCTGAAGCGCGAACCGTCAGCGGAGGAGATTATTGAGCAGTTAAAGGATCAGCATTTTGAAAACTATCCGGAGATCGTATTCTGCGGCTATGGCGAGCCGCTGATGCGGTTTGACGTTGTGATGGAGGTTTGCCGCTGGATTCGGAAAAACGGCAGCCAGAAGATCCGGATCAACACCAACGGACATGCCAGCCATTGCGCAAAAAGGGATGTAACCCCGGAGATGACGGGTCTGGTGGACACGATTTCGATCAGCCTGAATGCGTCCACTGCGGCAGAATATCAGAAAATCTGCAAATGCGATTTTGGCGAGGACGGGGTTTATGAAATGCTGGATTTTGCGAAAAAGGCAAAGGAATATGTGCCGCATGTGGTTTTGAGTGTGGTGGATGTGATCGGACCGGAGGAAATCGAGGCATGCCGCAAGGTGGCGGAATCAATCGGCGTAGAATACAGAGTAAGAGAGTATTCCGAATAAAGAAAAATGTCAAAAGGCACGGACCGTGCAAGGAAAACCCTTGCACGGTCTGTGCCTTTTTTGGCATCCCCTTATGAATCACGGTTTTAGAACAAATCAGTACACCATTTGCTCCTGTGCCAATGTCCGCCGTCATAGATACGGAAGCCGAGAGAGAATTTCAAATGTTCTCCGCGGCGCAGAAGTTTCACGATTATTTCGTTTTCTCCTTTTTTCAGGTTTAACAGGGTAAAGTTGTTATAGGGCGTCCAGAGGCGCATTTCGTCCTTTTCCAAACACGTTTCTCCGTTTACCCGGAGCGAAAAGCCGTCGTTATTTCCGATCACTGCCCAGATTTTCCGGTCCTCCGGGAGGGTAATGATGGTTTTTACATAGCAGCACATCTGTCCCTCTAAGGTAAGCGCGGACTCTACGTCGATAAAATCCTCATAGCTTTCAATGCTGCATGCCGGCTTGCTCCAGTCCACCGGATAGGCACGGTCTAAAAAGACTTCGTTATTGACCATGCAGACTAAATCCGGAAGTACACAGCCCTCGCCGTGCGGACTGGGATAGTCGGGATTGATCGGCTGATCCAGCTGATCAAAAAACGGACCGAAAATCTCCCAGATAGCCGGGTGTGTTTTCTTTTTTTCGCGCTCTAATCCTTCCGGTGTGGCAGACTCTATCGCAAAGCCTTCAAAATTTTCCGGGCGGTTTTCCGGGCACGGTGCGCCGGTAATCTGCACCTCATAATTCGGCGTCTGCATCGCAATCCGGCAGGTATCCTCTGCTAAACGGAGAATACTGTCGGATGGGCGGACAACATCAATTCCGCAGACAAAATAGTCCTTAATTAAACCGGTCAGTTCTTCGCCGAGTCCCATATAGCCCTTCATAATGCCGACAATCGACGCCGCACTCGCGCAGGTGCAGTCAGCGTCGTAGCCGCAGCGGAGGGCGATATTAATGGTGTCGCGCATGTCGCCCTTTCCGTACAGCAGAGCGATCAGCACAAAGTCTAAATTTTGCACAGCATTTGTAAAATCCGGATGGGAATATTCATTTAACACCATCTGCCGGACATCTTTCCAGTCCGAACCGTTTTGGTATGCTGAGATGACCCTGCGGAAGCTTTCGGAAAGCCTGCAATCTTCCGGGATCAGCGCCATAGCTTTCCGGATCAGCGTGAGCATATTATCTTCAAAAAATGCCTCAGCCTCCATGGCTGCCAAAAACTGCTCTGCCCAGACCGAATTATCCGCATGATCCAGTGTGGCATCTAAATAGGCATATTCGGCGGCAAGCTTTGGATTTCCAACGGAAATAATGCCCCAGATTTCCGAGCGGATCGGACAGCCCATGCCCTCCTTAAAAAACTCGTTGTTGAGAATGCCGGAATAGGGCGGTTTTACACCGCGCATATAATTTTTCAGAAAATATCCGTATTCCGAAAAGGGATACCAGCATTTCTCCACCCACGCGTCCGCAAGGTCGCAGGAGGTGATCAGTGTTCCCTTTTGCTCTAACACGTCCAGCCATAAAAGCTGTAAATCAAGATCGTCGTTCGGAAGATCCGGATTGAAAATTTCTGTGAAATCACAAATATCCAAAAGCTTCTTGATTCCCTCCACCGGTGCGCCTGCCGCACCTCCTAAGCACTTTCCGTACCAACAGCCGTGGACTTTATCCTCAAAGTCATCATATGTAATCGTTCTCATAGCTTTGCTCCATTCTAAAAAGTTCTCTTTCTATTGTATCACGAATACAGCAGCTCTGTCAATTGGTTGACAAAATTTCAACTTTTTACAAAAAAAACGCCCAAAGTAACCGGGCGCGTTGATGATTTGTTATTGAATTGTCTCAATATCATATGGGGTAATCTGATAGACGAAGTAATTGAGCCAGTTGGAAAACAGGAGGTTTGCGTGACTCCTCCAGAGGACGATAGGGCTTTTTTCGGGGTTATCGTCCGGAAAATAGTTTTTTGGGATTTCGGGGTTTATGCCTCTTTCCAGATCTCGGCGGTACTCATAGGAGAGAGTGTCCCGGTCGTACTCGGCGTGTCCGGTTACAAAAATTCTTCTGCCGCCCTTGGTGGAGATGATATATGCGCCTGCCTCCTTGGATTCTGCTAAAATTTCCAGCTCCTTATTGGCGCGGATGTCGGCGGTGCGCACCTCGGTATAGCGTGAATGCGGCGCATAAAACTGGTTGTCAAAGCCGCGGACAAGCTTGGCGGTTTTCCGGTTTACGCGATGCAGAAAAACGCCGCTGCATTTTTTCGGAAGCGAATATTTTGGGATTCCGTAATGGTAATAAAGTCCTGCCTGCGCTGCCCAGCAGATGTGCAGGGTGGAGGTGACGTGCGTTTTTGTCCATTCCATAATTTCCAAAAGCTCGTCCCAATAGTCCACCTCCTCAAAATCCAGATTTTCCACCGGCGCACCGGTGATAATCATGCCGTCAAACCGTTTTTTGCGGATGCTGTCGAAGGAGGTGTAGAATTGCTTTAAATGCTCCGGCGGCGTGTTTTTGGATTCGTGCGACTTCATTGTGATAAACTCAATCTCCACCTGGAGCGGAGAGTTTCCCAAAAGACGCAGAAGCTGGGTTTCAGTTGTGATTTTAGTTGGCATCAGGTTCACAATCGCAAGCTTCAGCGGACGGATATCCTGGTGCATCGCTTTCTTTTCGGTCATCACAAAGATATTCTCGGCGCGCAGCTGCTTTGTGGCAGGCAATTGGTCTGGTACTTTGATAGGCATTTCTTCTGATCCCTCCTGAATTTTGTGGGTGGACAATCCCTCAGTCAGCGTAGCTGACTGAGGGATTGTCCCATTCCCCTACAGTATACCATAAAATCATAAAAAAAACAAGAATAAAACCCCAAAAAGAGAGAAAAATAAGAAAAAAACCCGGGAGGAAAAGCATGAAAGACGAAAATCAGACAGAAAACAGCGCGGAGGAGATCCGCGAGGGGATAAGAGAAAACGGAAGTGTAAAAACAAAAAATGCGCGCGGAACAATCTGCACACTGGCGGTGATTGGTCAGATCGAGGGACACACAATTCTTTCACCGCAAACAAAGACCACGAAATATGAGCATATCCTGCCGCAGCTTGTTTGTGTGGAGGAGGATGATGAGACTGACGGACTTTTGATTCTGTTAAATACGATGGGGGGAGATGTAGAGGCAGGACTGGCAATTGCAGAGATGATTGCCGGAATGAAAAAGCCGTGTGCGTCCCTGGTGTTAGGCGGGGGACACAGCATCGGCGTGCCGCTGGCAGTGTCTGCGAAGCGTTCTTTTATTGTCCCCTCTGCCACCATGACCGTACACCCCCTCCGCACCAGCGGTGTGGTGTTGGGAGTTTCTCAGGCGTTTGACTATTTAAGGCGCATGCAGGATCGGATTGTGGATTTTGTGGTGCGCAATTCCGGCATTTCCGAGGAAAATTTCAAAAGTCTGATGCTTTCCACCAAAGAAATGGCAACCGATATGGGCAGCGTTCTATTGGGACGGGATGCGGTTAAATGCGGTCTGATCGACGAGGTGGGCGGCATTCATGAGGCGCTGGAGTATCTCTACAGTCAGATTCGGAAAGAAAATTTCAGGGAGAAAATGTCTTGACTTATGGAGGAATTTGTGGTATAAAAATAGTAGGAGGGATACTTATGAAATATGATTTTACCTATTACAACCCCACGAAAATCCATTTTGGAAAGGACGCATTGAAAAATCTTTCGGCTGAGCTTTCCGGGTACGGAGAAAATATTCTTCTGATGTATGGAAAGGGGTCCGTAAAAAAGAGCGGACTTTACGATCAGGTGATTGCTGTTTTAAAGGATGCCGGAAAAAAGGTCACCGAGCTTTCCGGTATCAAATCCAATCCGACCTATACCCAGCTTTTAGAGGGTGTGCGCCTGGTTCGTGAAAATAAAACCGATCTGATTTTAGCAGTCGGCGGCGGCTCTGTGATTGACTGTGCCAAGGGAATTTCCGCATCCGCTTACTGTGAGGGCGATCCCTGGCAGAAATACTGGGTCAATTCCGAACCGCTTGCAAACCCGGTTGTTCCGATCGGAACGATCCTGACCATGGCAGGAACAGGCTCGGAAATGAACGGCGGCTCGGTGATCACAAACGAGGAGAAAAAACTAAAAAACGGCAGGGTTTTTCCGCCGGAGCTTTATCCGAAATTTTCAATTTTAAATCCGGAGTACACATTTACTGTCCCTAAATATCAGATGTCAAGCGGTATTTTCGACACCATGTCGCACCTGATGGAGGAGTATTTCTCCGGAGATGACGATAACACCAGCGACTATCTCTTAGAGGGATTGATGCGCTCGCTGATTCACAGCGCACGGCAGGCGCTCAAAAACCAGGAGGACTATGAGGCAAGAAGTAATATTATGTGGTGCGCAACCATGGCTTTAAACACCATCACCGGACTTTCCAAGGAACAGGATTGGGAGGTACATATGATAGAACATCAGATCGGCGCATACACCGACTGTGCCCACGGCGCAGGACTGGCGGCAATTTCCGTTCCGTATTATCAGTATGTGTCCCCGTTCGGACTTCCCAAATTTGCACGGTTTGCCAAGACTGTCTGGGATGTGGATACCTCGCATATGACCGAACAGGAGGCGGCAGACGCAGGCATTGAAAAGCTCCGCGGATTTATTGAGGAATTAGGGCTTCCGCTGCATATTTCCGAATTGGGTGCAACGCGTGAAATGCTCCCCGAAATTGCAAAATCCACCATCCCCGGCGGCGCATATAAACAGATGAATGCAGAGGATATTTTAAAGGTCTTGGAAAAGAGCTTTTAAAACAAATTAAGGATGATGCAAAAAGCGCACTGTCAGACAGTGCGCTTTTTATGCAGTTTAAGATTCAAACTGAACCGAAACCTGCTTACTGCGGTTTCAACCATTTTTTTCGTCAACCAAAGTATAGCTTGTTCCGTCGGTGTGAATCCGGTATTGCCGTACAATTTCGCCGGTGTCGTAGCTTTTCTTCGTATAGGTAACGGTACTGATACCGGGCTTTTCTATAAACTGCTCGGTCTGATAGATATACCGTACCCCGTCCTCTATTTTCTCCTCCGAACCGATCCAATAGGGGAAATCGTAGTACTGATCCAAAAGTGCGTTTGAAACCTTAGCCTCCAAATCCAAAAGCTGTACATTCAGATCTGCATATTCTGCGATTTTTGCGTCCCTGCCGATCGAGTCTAAATAGCTTTGTGCATAGGAACGCTCCTGTGCCAGGCAGGCTTGATATTTTTCATCCGAATTTCTTGCCGCATGGTAGAGTGTGCCGGGGAAAAGCTTCTTGAGGGATTCTGCGCAGCCGCTGCCGTCCTCCGGTTCTTCGTAGCTGATTAAGTTCAGATTCGCGTCAAAGGTCAGCTTGGCAGGGATAACACCCGAACCGGAAATTTTTACAAAGGTGTTGTTCTGAAATCCGTATTGTCCGTAGGTGGCTAAAATGTAGGCGATTGTCCGGTCGCCCTCCTTTCGGGAATCAAGCAAGATGTGTCCCTCTCCGGCGCACTCTCCGTCTAAATAGCTGCCACCGCCTTGCTTTAAAATGGCGGCAGAAATTGCCCGATCCAGAGATTGCGCCTTTTCCGGCTGATCTTTTTTACTTGTTACAAAAACATTCGTCGGACCGTCTGCGCCGCCGATGATGCCAAGGCTTTCCGAACCGCCGGCGGTCAGGAGCGAGCAGCCAAGAATTCCGGTAACCGAAATCAAAAAGGAAAGCTTTCCGCATTTTTTAGGCTAACGGTCAAAAATGTTTTCAAAGCGTTTTTGCGCTGCCTTTCCGCTTCTGGAAAAAGAGGTGGAAAGTGCAGGCGGATGTAAAAATTTTGTCATATTCATTCCTCCATCGTTTTTAAGATCGTTTGGGAATAGATCTTTTTTTCTTCTAAATTGCAATTTTTCAGGACTGCATTATCGCAGCAGTATTCCATATCGGCTTCTGCCCGGCGTACCAGCAGCCAGACTGCCGGGTTAAACCAGTGTACCGCCCGGCAAAAAAGCAGGAGCAGCTTATACCATAG
>RQCD01000112.1 GCA_008668455.1 Clostridia bacterium | reverse complement strand
CGATCGTAACCACAATCTCTCCCGGCAAAAACTCCGGATTCTCCGGGCAAAGCATTGCCGGAAAGCCTTTATCCTGAAGCAGTCCGCACAAATTTTCCGCGCGGCTCTGATTTGCTGTAAAAATCACCACTGCGGCATTTCGCTGCTGATAATCCTTTAAATCATCTAATAAATATTCAATTCTCCCGTGCAGGCTGACCGTGGTTTTTGTAGAAAAAGTCGCAACCGACCGATAATGAAAATCAACTGCTGAATGATTGAGTCCGTTTAAGGAGATCAGACGCATTTTTTCTGCACGCACCACAAAGCTCTGGTAGGAAAGCCAGAATTCCAGATTGTCTAAATACAAAACACCGCGTTCGGCTAATGTATGCAGCTGTTCTCCCTGCTCCCATTCCAGTCCCCTTGCACGCTCATTCACGCGCTTTGGCTCAATCAGAAACAAATAATCCTTTGAGGTTAGATAATCCAGCGCTGTCGGAACATATCCGTAAATCAGGCTGACATATTTGTCAATTGCCGCAAAGCTATTCTGTTCCCGGATCAACTCAATATCGGATAAAAGAGTTTCGTACAGCTCTGCATTTACATTTTTCTTTGTTTTGGCAATGCGTTGAAGCTCAGAAAGAAGTTTTTCCTTAGTATCCTCTCCAAACACCGCTTCCCGGCAGGCAAAAAGAGCAACTTCTTCTGTATTCTCCACAGAACGCTGCGTTTCAGGATCAAAGCTGCGGATGGAATCTACCTCGTCATCAAAAAACTCAATCCGAACCGGAAATTCTCCCGTTGGCAGAAAAACATCCAGAATTCCTCCGCGCACAGAAAACTGTCCGCGCCCCTCAACAGCAGATTCACGCACATATCCCATACGCACGAGCTTTTTTGAAAGCTCCTCTAAATCCATTCTGCTCCCCGCCCGAAGCGTGCAGCGTTCGTCCTGATAAGCTTTCTGCGGAATCGTGTAATCCAAAACAGCCTCAATGGAGGCAACTAAAATTCCGCCGCAATCTGCGAACGCCGAAAGAGCCGCCAAACGTTCATGCTCCGTTTGCCGGCTTTTTGTTTCAATCCGTCCGAATACATATTCCTTTGACGGAAAATAATAAACATGCTCCTCATAATATCGCAGCTCCTCTGAAAGCTGCTTTGCCTCCAGATCATGACTGCAAACCACAAGCGACCGTTTGCCGCTTTTTTTCACCGTCTCAGCAATCAGCTGTGCCTGTGCCGATTCCACTACCCCGGCAACCGAAACCGGCGCCGGGTTTTTCTGAACAATCTGAAACGGCGGATAACTGGATAGTAAATCGGAAAAATTCACGGTCTTTTCCTCCTTAATTGTTGTACCGATTCATAGCCTGCTCCGCTCCGTCCCGGATAATGGCTTCCGCCGCTTTGACAGCGCGGATAATGGATTCCTCCAAAACCGGAATTTCCTCCCGGCGGAATCTTCCCAAGACGTAGTCCGCCAGCTCACAATCTGCATGCTCCGGTGCGCCGACTCCGATTTTAATCCTCGGAAATTCGTCTGAATGCAACTGATAGATAATCGATTTCAAACCGTTATGTCCTCCGGCGCTGCCCTTTTTCCGGACGCGGACTCTGCCGGCAGCAAGCGAAATATCGTCATGAATGATAATGATATGCTCCGGCGGAATTTTGTAAAACGCGGAAAATTCCCGGATGCTTTCTCCTGAAAGATTCATATAGGTCTGCGGCTTCACAAGAAAAACCTTTTCGCCGCCAACCGCAATTTCCTCATACAGCGCCTTAAATTTCAGACGGTTGATTTTTTTATGATATTGATCTGCCATATAATCAAGCGCTTCAAAGCCGATATTATGGCGCGTCATTTCATATTCCTTTCCTGGGTTTCCCAGTCCTGCAATCAGATACATTATTTTCTGCGATCCTTCCAATTTGATTTTACCACCTGGCGCGCACGCGCGATTGCCAGGCTTTCCTCCGGAACAGTATCGGTAATGGTTGATCCTGCAGCAGTGTAGCTGCCATTTTCCACGGTCACCGGTGCAACTAAATTTGTGTTGCAGCCAATAAAACAATCATCCCCAATTTTAGTGCGGTATTTTTTCTTTCCGTCATAATTGACTGTCACCGTTCCGCAGCCGAAATTTACTCTTTCTCCGACATCCGAATCTCCGACATAGGTTAAATGCGAAATCTTTGTACCGTTGCCGATGGTAGAATTCTTCAGTTCTACAAAATCGCCAACCTTCACCGACTTTCCGACATGCGTATTCGGACGGATATAAGCAAACGGTCCGACATGGGTATTCTCATCCACAAAGGAATTTAAAATCACTGAAGAAAGAATTTCCACTCCGTCCCTGATTTCGCTTTTCTCAATTTGCGTATTTGATCCGATCACGCAGTTTTTTCCTATTTTTGTACCGCTTTTTAAAATGACATTCGGATAAATTACGGTATCCTGTCCGATCTCTACGTCAGCAGCTAACCAGACTGTTTCCGGTGCAAGCATCGTTACACCGTTTTTCATATGCATCAGCCGCAGCCGCTCCTCCAGGCATGCCTCTGCCTCGGCAAGCTGCACACGGTCATTAATACCGCGGATCTCATCCTTATCCTCTACAATATATGCGCCGATCCTCATTCCCTTTCCTAAAAGAATCGCCAGGGTATCGGTCAGATAATATTCTCCCTGCGCATTGTTCGGAGTAATCTCCTTTAATGCCTCTAAGAGCGCGTCTCTCTCAAAAACGTACATGCCGGAATTGATTTCCCGAACTTTTCGTTCCTCCTCGGTTGCGTCCTTATGCTCTACAATACCGCGGACATTGCCGGCGTTATCTCTTAATATTCTGCCGTAGCCGTCTGCACAGTCTAACACTGCCGTTAATACGGTTGCCTGATTTTCTGACGCCTTATGCGCAGAAATCGCTGCGGAAAGCGTTTCCGGGCGCAAAAGAGGAGCGTCTCCCGAAAGGATGACAATGGTTTCCCCAGCCTTTTCAATCTGCGGTACAGCCTGCATCACAGCATGACCCGTTCCCTTTTGCTCCTTCTGCAAAGCGTATGCCGATGCATCGCCAATCATCTCGCGAACCATTTCTGCTTTATGTCCGATAATCGAAATCACCTGCTCTGCTCCGGCAGCCCTGCAAATATCAATCACGGTTTTTAAAAGCGGCTTTCCGCCCACCTCATGCAAAACCTTAGGCTTTTCCGATTTCATTCTTGTACCCATACCGGCTGCCATGATAACTCCTGTGAACTTTGTTTCCATTTCCCTCAAATCCTTTCTCGCTTGTTCTTTATCCCTTTGTATCTGTTTCTGAAGTGCGTCCATTCCGGAGAATTTATGTTCTCCGCGCTGCTTCTGATAAAAGATCACCTTGATCCGTTCTCCGTATAAATTACCGTCAAAATCTAACAAATGACTTTCCACCGTCCGCCGGTTTTCTCCGAACGTCGGATTTTTTCCGATATTAATCACACTCGGATATCGCATGCCGCGCCACTCGGTCCAGCCGCTGTAAACACCGTCCGACGGGAGCAGCCGTGTACTCTCCGGGATCAGGTTTGCTGTCTGAAAGCCCATTTTTCGACCGTTCTGTTTTCCTTTTTGAACGATTCCGGAAAGGAAAAAACGTCTGCCGGAAACCGAAAAAGCTTTTTTTAAGTCATCCTCTAAAATTGCAGACCGAATTTCCGTACTGGAAATCGGGCTTCCGTTTTTGCATACCGGCGGAATCACCGAAAGCAAAAGCCTTGTATGCTCCAGATCTGAAACACTGCCACAGGCATTTTTGGAAAACCGGTAATCATATCCCACCGAAACACCGCGCACCTTTAATGTGTCGGTTAAAAAAGCAATAAATTCCTCTTTGGAAAGATTTTTAAACTCCGGTGTGAAATCCACCAGATAAACAAAATCCAGCCCGCATTCTGCAATCATCTCGATTTTTTCCGAAAGCGAGGAAATCATTGGCTTCATCATCGTCCGAAACAGCAAAACTCCACTCGGAACTCCCATCTTCTGCGCCATCCTTACGCAGGATAAAAGCACCAATCTATGTGCGTTATGCACACCGTCAAAATTCCCCAATGCCATACAGGAAGGAGACAGCTCCTCCGGGTGCGTATATATTTTCATGCCGCATCCTCCTAAACCCAAAATGCCTTTTCTAACACCAACCGTTCCTCACGGCAGACAGAAACTGACAAAAAATTGTATTCTTCATCATAAACCCGATATCTCTGTTCCTCCAAAAGCCCTTTTCTTTGCACTCTCACACCGTTTTTCACACGTTCTGAAAGCTCCTTCGGAAGAATCACCTTTGGAAAGTCAAATAATTCATCCACCGATGTTAAAAGCTCAGAAAGTGTTCCATTCTCGGATGCTTTTACGAGCTCCTCCCGGGTATAGCTTTCCGAAAGGGTGAACTGTCCGCTTTTGGTGCGGACAAGGCGGTTCATGTACGCGCCGCAGCCTAATGTTTTTCCCAAATCATCGCACAGTGTGCGGATATAAGTTCCCTTACTGCAAAAAACCTCAATTTCTGCTGTCTGCTGCTTTTCGTTAAAATGCAGCAGACGGATCTCAGAAATTCTGACTCTGCGCGGCTCACGTTCAATCGTAACTCCTGCACGCGCCAAATCGCAGAGCTTTTTTCCATCCTTTTTTATGGCAGAATACATAGGCGGAATCTGATCGATTTCGCCTATGTATTTTTGGATTGCCTCATTTATTTTCTGCTCTGTGACACATGCCGGCTGATCAGTTAACACCTCGCCGTCTGCGTCCAGAGTATCAGTCGTCATGCCAAGCACCAGCTCTGCACGATATGCCTTATCTGCCGCTGTTAAAAGCTCTGCCGCTTTGGTCGCTTTGCCGATACATATCGGCAAAACCCCGGTTGCAGCCGGGTCGAGTGTACCGGTATGACCCACCTTTCTGATTCCGGAAATTCTCCGGACAAAGGAGACCATATCGTGCGAAGTACACCCCAGCGGCTTATTGATCACAATCACTCCATCCATATTCAATTATTTCACCTGTCCGGCAACAATATTCACAACCTCGGAAAGCGCCTCCGAAATTTTAGACGCGTCCTTTCCGCCGCCCTGTGCCATATCCGGCTTACCGCCGCCTGATCCTCCGCATGCCTTTGTCACCTCGCGGATAATATTTCCGGCATGAACACCTTTTTTCACAGCGTCTGACGTTGCCATAGCAAGGAATGTGATTTTATTATCGTTGTTAGATGCCAGCACCAAAACACCACAGGAAAGCTTTTCCCGCAGGGTGTCGCCCATATTTCTCAAATCCGGAACAGACATTCCGTCCACCTGCGTACAAATAACCGAAACACCCGAAATCTCCTTAGCGCCGGACAGGAGATCGTCTGCCTTTCCGCTTGCAAGCTTTGATTTTAACGATTCCAAAGTCTTTTTTGTTTCTTTTAATTCAGAAATAACCGCAGCTGCCTTTTGGTCAATATCGGAAAGACCTGATTTTAAGGTTTCAGCTGTTTTTTCAATCAATACGTCCTTCTTTTCCAAAAGACGAAGTACGCCAGCGCCCGTCACAGCCTCAATTCTTCTGGTACCTGCTGCAACGCCGGATTCGGATAATATTTTAAAGAGTCCTGCCTCTGCCGTATTGGTCAGATGGCAGCCTCCGCAAAATTCAACCGAATAATCACCCATGGAAACAACACGGACAACCGCGCCGTATTTCTCACCGAACTGCGCCTCAGCGCCTAATTTCTTTGCATCCTCAATCGGCAGCTCCTGCACGTTAATCGGAAGCGCCGCCAGAATGGCACGGTTTACCCGCTCCTCAGCTTCTTTGAGCTGTTCCTTTGTCATTGCCTCAAAGTGCGAGAAATCAAACCGCAGATGCTCTGAATTCACAAAAGAACCTGCCTGGGCAACATGT
>RQCD01000176.1 GCA_008668455.1 Clostridia bacterium | reverse complement strand
GCGGTGGAATCACTGCAATGACCGCTGCTAAAAGTACAACAGCCGGCGTGTATTTTTTTGCAAACGCTGTGATGAAGCGTTCCGGTTTTGTTTTGTTTTCCGAGGTATGCTCCATCAGCTCCAAAATTTTAGAAGCGGTTGAGTCCTTAAATTCCTTGGTTACCCGGATTTTCAAAAGACTTTCCCTGTTAATCACACCGCTTTGTACCTCGTCGCCTGCTGCGGCATGACGGGGAACGCTCTCGCCGGTCAGGCAGGCAGTATCCAGATAGCTTTCCCCCGCGGTAATAATTCCGTCTAAGGGAATCCGCTCTCCGGCAGCTACCATCAGAATATCGCCGATCTGCACTTCCTCTGCTGCAACCTTCACACGTTCGCCGTTTTTCTCGATATATGCCCAGTCCGGGCGAAGCTCCATTAAGCTCATAACCGACTGTTCCGAACGTTCCACAGCAAGATCCTGGAAAAATTCACCCAGCTGATAAAACAGCATAACGGCGACAGCCTCCGGATATTCGCCGATGGCAATTGCTCCGCCTGTTGCAAGCGCCATTAAAAAGTTTTCATCAAAAATTTTTCCGGACAGAATTCTTTTTCCGGCAGCATACAGAACATCACAACCGAACACAAGATAAGCGACTAAAAACAGCAGTGTTTTTACCGCACCCGAGGCAAAAAACGCTCCGGCAAAGAGCGCCGCACCAAGAATGCAGCGGATCAGAAAGGTTTTTTGATCGGTTTTTTCCTCGCCCTCCTCGCAGCAGCCGCATCCGCAGTGATGATGCTTGTGTTCATCATCGTGATGATCGTGCTCATGATGGTGGTGATCGTGTTCATGCGCTTCCTCATACTCACAGCAGGAACAGAGCGGTTTGGTTTTTTTCTCGTTCATAAGCTTACCTCCAAAATTGAACATTTGAATAATTGTTCATATGTTATTTTTATTATAATCCCCTGTGTCCGATTTGTCAATACTTTTTTTAAAAAATTTTTATTATTATTTTACACAGCAACAGCGTGTTGCTTGCATTTTGTTTATGACTGTGTTACAATGGAAATAAGGAGATGATTCATATGGAAGTGAAGGATGTTTTATTCAGATTAAGAACCGAAAAGAGAATATCACAGGAGGAGTTGGCAAAGGAGCTGCTGGTTACAAGACAGGCGGTGTCGCGCTGGGAAAACGGCGACACAATCCCAAACACGGAAACCTTAAAATTACTTTCTAAATTTTATGATGTTTCAATTAATACACTCTTAGGTTCTCCGCGAGAACTGATCTGCCAGTGCTGCGGCATGCCGCTGGAGGATTCCAGCATAAGACGGGAGAAGGACGGAGCCTTAAATGAGGAATATTGCAAATGGTGTTATGAGGACGGAAAATTTGTCTATTCCAGCAAGGAACAGCTGATTGATTTCTGTGTGGAGCATATGGCAAATGAAAACTGGCCGAAGGAGCAGGTTCGGGCGCATATGGAGGCAGTTGTGCCGGAGCTGAAGCATTGGAAAAAATAGAATTAAAAAAAGGGAATGTAAAAAAGAGTGCAGAACGCTCTGCGCTTTTTTTACATCCCATGCTTTTTTTACTCCGTGATGAGACTCTCATCCCGGACATAGGTGTCATTTCTTGCTTTGCTGCTCAATTCCGGACTTTTTTTGCCGTCGATCAGGAATTGGACTGCCTGCACCTGATCCAGCTCGGTCAGGGAGTTTACAATGGAGTAGACTGCAAGCTTTTCCTTATCCGCAGATCCGAGGTTTTTGCTTACAAAATTGCCTTTTAAATTGACAAAACAGGTTCCGTCGGTGGTTTCTGCCGAGATCAGACCGGTGTCGGACGTTAGAACTGCGGAAAGCTCCTTATCCTCTGGCCCTTTGATTAACTCATTCACCACATACTGCTCCAGCGGAGTGGTATCGGTAATTTTGATGCGGCGCAGCTCCCGGCTTAGGTGTTTTCCGTCTGCTGTCGCAAAATAAAGAACGATATATCGGAATTCTGCGCTTTCTCTGTCTGATTCTAAATTGATCTTGCTGCCGGAGAGCGGAGCGATTGTCCGTCCGTCCGGATATGTGGCAGGGCGGCTGTTCACTGTCACCTGCACCATTGTAATGCCGGGAACCTGGGAAAGCGTTTTCACCACAGCATAGACGCGGAGCGTGTTTTTTGCACTATCATCTGAAAGAAATTCATCTGAAAAATCGACTGTCAGCGGCTGTGTCTCGCGTAGAATGCTGTTGACCGAGGTGTTTTTTTCTAAAAGCCGGCTGCAGCTTCTTCGGGAAGGCCCTTTGATCAGGCTCTGCAACACAGAATCCACCAGCTCCTGCGAACGCTGATAGCGGATGGTTCTGCGCTCTGGTAAAAGTCCGGTTGCGTCCTCGTTGAAGAAATATAGCTCCAGCTCAAATCTGAGCGTGTCGTTGCTTTTCCGTATGAGGATGCCGGAAATCAGCGCCGCGGCGGTCAGTATCAGCGACAACGCTGCCAGTATCCATTGTTTTTTATTCATAATTTCATCCTTTCCGGAATTATGGCTGTTCCTCTGCACACTGATAGGGCAGACGGATTTCAAAAATACTGCCGGCTTCTCCGGCACTGGCTACTGTAATGCTGCCGCCATGCAGTTGGACGGCTTCCCGGGCGATTGCAAGTCCCAAGCCCGTTCCGCCGGTTTCGCGTGCGCGTGAATCGTCTAAACGGTAAAAACGCTCAAAAATGTGCTCTCTCTCCTGCTCCGGAATGCCGGGTCCGTTGTCCTCTACACGGACAACTGCTTCCTGAGCGTCTATTTCCAGACTCATTTTTACAAATCCGCCCTCCGGAGAATACTTGATTGCATTATCCGTAATATTATATACTGCCTCCCAGATCTTATCGTAATCCAGCAGGATCGGTTTAATATTTTCTGATTCAATATTGGTATAAAGCACAATATTTTTTGCGTTTGCCGCCGGGGTCAGCTTTTTTGCAATGGCATTGAGCATTACCACAAAATCCACCGGCTCCATTTTTGGCTCGGATTTTCCGGAATCCAGACGGGTCAGCGTTAAAAGGCGCTCCACAATCCGGGTCAGCCGGTCTACCTCGTCGCTTAAGTCGCCCAAAAAGTCCCGTACCATGACAGGGTCAGGCTCATTTGCAGATACAACGCTGTCACAAATCAGCTTGATGGTTGCCAGCGGTGTCTTTAATTCATGCGAAACGTCGGATACAAATTTTTTGCGGTTTTCCTCCAGATTCTGAAGCTCTGAGCTCATGTAGTTGAGCGCCTCTGCCATCTGTGCAAGCTCGTCATGCCCTTTTACCGTCACCTTCCGGGAAAAATTCCCCTTGGAAATATCCCGGGCAACCTGTGTTACCTCGTCCACCGGAGAGGTAATAATATAGGACATGCCGAAGCTGAGCATACCAACTAAAATACTGATCAGGGCAGAAAAAAGATACAGGCTGACCTGAATTGATTTTACGGTATTATCCAGATCGGCAATCGATTCTGTGAGATAAACTGCCCCTAAAATTTTTCCGGCACGCTTCATCGGAACGGTTACGGAAAGAATGTGTGTGTTTGGTGCAATCAGCGATGCACTGTGGGCAGGCTCGCCTGCAAATGCGTCGGTCAGAATGTCTCGGATAAAGATTTTTCCGGCAAGGCTCGCCTCCTGGTTTGTGTCCATAATGACCTGATAGTTTGGGTCAACAATAATATTCCGGATTGAGGTTCCGGATAAAACCTGCACCACGCTGTCCTGTGCAGAGGAATCCTCCTGGAGGTTTTCATGCGGAGTTACCAGATCTGCAATAATATTTGCCTTGGCAAACAGGCTGATCTGCTCATTCTGATAAAGGTTGTCCCGCAGAGCGCCGATGATGTAGATACTCATTAAGAGCAGTGTGATCAGGATTACCACGCAGTAGGTAGCCATCATGCTCCAGCGCATGGAGGAGAAAAAAGGCTTAATCTTTTTTGTAGTAATAACCAACACCCCATTTAGTCATAATATACCGCGGCTGGGCGGCATTTTCCTCCACCTTTTCGCGCAGACGGCGGATGTGTACGTCCACTGTCCGCACATCGCCCGGGTAGTCGAAGCCCCATGCAATATCCAGAAGATTTTCACGGGTGTAAACTCTGCCGGGATTCCTCATAAACAATTCCAAAAGATCGAATTCCTTGCCTGTCAGCTCTATTGCGCGGTCTCCAACCAAAACGCGGCGGAAGTTATAGTCAAGCGTCAGATTTCCGGAAATCAAAAGATCCTTTTGCTCTTTTGGGGTAGGACTTACCCGGCGCAGAATTGCTTTGATCCGGGAGGTGACCTCGCGGATGTTAAAAGGCTTTGTGATATAATCGTCTGCGCCGTATTCCAGACCTAAAATCTTGTCAATATCCTCACTGCGTGCCGTCAGCATAATGATCGGAACGTTGGAAAATCCGCGGATCGCGCGGCAGGCGCTAAGCCCGTCCATTTTCGGCAGCATCACATCCAAAAGAATCAGATTAATGCTCTCATCATGTGCAAGCCGGACAGCCTCCTCTCCGTCAAAAGCAGTCTCTGTCTGATATCCCTCCTGCTCCAGATTGTATTTCAAACCCTTTACCAAGAGCTTTTCATCATCCACAATTAATATTTTCAAAATATGATCCCCCTCTATTCTACACATATATAATCCTTGAGCGACTCAAAGGTTTTCTTGCCAATTCCGGAAACCTTCATAATGTCCTGAATGGTTTGAAAGCTGCCGTGCAGCTCCCGGTACTCAATAATCCATCCGGCTTTCTTTTCACCGATTCCGTCTAAGGTTATCAGTTCTTCCTTCGAAGCTGTATTAATATTAATTTTTCCTGATACCGGCGCGACAGAAGAAGCAGCCTCTTGTGAAGTTGTTTCGGTGGGCGCTGCGCTTTGATAGGTGATTTCTGCATTGGATGGCTTCTCTAAAATATAATCTGTGCGTTCGGCAGACTGAAGATATATGCCAAGCGCTGATGTCAGAGCCGCCAAAAGCAGAAAACACATCTTGCTGTGATTCCTCTTTTTCATTTGTATGCCGCCTTTGCATAATACATATTATGTCCTTTTACCTATAGTATACCATAAAAGCACATCACATTTCTATAGTTTTTTTAAAATTTTTTTACTTTTTTCGATATTTTTTTTAAGTCGCACAATTTTTTTATTTCTGCTACTTTTTTCTTGACATTTGATTGCTTTGATGATACAATAATGGCAATTATT
>RQCD01000072.1 GCA_008668455.1 Clostridia bacterium | reverse complement strand
TTCCGGATCTGCGGCAGGGTGAGCATACCCCACCAGGAATCGTACTGATCCGGGAAATGAGAAATATGATACCAGGAGGAATAGGGCGAATCAGCTGATTGAGATGCGCCGAGACTGTCATACGTTCCGTTTTTGTTAAAATATCGGCTGTCACTGCCGGTATGATTAAACACTCCGTCTAAAATGATACGGATACCATACTTTTCCGCCTGCTTGCACAGCTCCCTGAAATCCTCCTCCGTTCCAAAGCCTTCATCAATTTTCAGATAATCTCCGGTATCATATTTATGATTGGAGTAAGCACGGAAAATCGGATTTAAATAAATTGCATTAATTCCAAGCTCTGCAAGATACGGAAGCTTTTTTTGAATTCCTGAAAGATTGCCGCCGAAAAAATCGTTGGCTTTATACGTTCCTCCAAATTGTTCCGAAAGATAATACGGGGTATCCTTCCAGCTTCGCCTGATGATGTCAGATCGGTTTCCAGAAAACGATCCGTCCTCATTTCCGTTAAAAAAGCGATCCGGGAAAATCTGATAGCAAACTGCATGCCGAAACCACTCCGGGGTCTGGTATGCCGGAGCATAAACAGTAATTTGGAACATTTTTTCCGGCAGACGGTAGCTTTCCGCTCCCAGACCGCCCAACATTTCCTCATTATTTCCATAGTATACACTTCCCATATGGGTGGAAACCTCAAAATAGTACCAAAGCACACACGGCTCTTTCGGAAGTGTGATCGTGATTTCGTAAAAACAAAAATCGCCCAGTTCTAACACATACGGCATGTTTTTTGTTTCTTCTTCGCCAGAGGTTGTATGATAAACAATCCGCACCGCATTCGGAATCCCTGCATCACTAATTCCTAATCGCAGACGCACCTTTTCCCCTGCCGGCATTGCGCCAAACGGTTCGCGGTAAAAGAGAGAATGCGAGTTATGCTCAATCTTCATAAAATTTCCTCCGTTTTGATACAAAAGCAAGCCACATACGCGGCTTGCTTTTGATTACTTTTGCTTCTTCACTTTAATTGCCTGAATCGGTTTCAATTTCCAGATCTTTTCGTTATATTCCCGAATCGTCCGGTCACTGGAGAAAAATCCTGCACAAGCCGTATTCATAATCGCTTTTTTCATCCACAGATCACGGGTTTTATACAGCTGCGACAAATGCGCCTGCATTTTTGCATAGTCTTCAAAATCGCGGAGAACCATATAAGTATCCGGATAGCCGTAATCTCCATACATCAGCGTTTGGTAAAGATCTCGGAAGATCTGAGAATTTCCTTCTGCAAACGTGCCGTCAATCAGCTGACCCAGCGCCTTTCTCAATGCCGCATTGGTGGAATAGATTTCCTTTACCTCATCTGAGTTGCTGTAACGCGAGCGCGCCTCTACCTCGTCTGCCTTCAGTCCGAAAATGAAGATATTGTCCGCGCCGACCTGTTCTAACATTTCCACGTTTGCACCGTCTAACGTTCCGATTGTCAAAGCGCCGTTTAACATGAATTTCATGTTACCTGTTCCGGATGCCTCTTTTCCGGCAGTGGAAATCTGCTCGGAAATATCGGCTGCAACTACAAGCTTTTCTGCAATGGAAACACCGTAATTCTCCAGGAACACAACCTTCAGCCTGCCGCCGATCCTCTCATCCCGGTTAATCTTATCCGCAACCGAATTAATCAGCTTGATAATCAGCTTTGCACGCGCATAGCCCGGCGCTGCCTTTGCCGCAAAAATATAGGTTTTCGGATAATAATCCAGATTCGGATTTTCCAAAAGCTGATTGTATTCTGAGATAATATGCAGAATATTCAAAAGCTGCCGCTTATACTCATGCAGACGCTTTGCCTGGACATCGAAGATGGATTCCGGGTCAACATCAATTCCGTTATGCTCCTTGATATACTTAGTCAATGCAAGCTTATTGTCATGCTTGATTTTTGCAAATTCCTCTTTAAACTCCGGATCATCCGCATAGGGGATCAGCTTTTTCAGCTCCTCTGAATCTTTGAGCCATTTTGATCCGATCTTTTTTGTGATCAGTGCAGAAAGCTCCGGATTACAGTTTCCGATCCAGCGGCGGAAGGTGATGCCGTTTGTGATTGCAAAATAATGATCCGGGTTTAAGCGGTAATAATCAGCAAAAATATCGTCGGTTAGAATTTTCGTGTGCAGTTTGGAAACACCGTTAACCGCAAAGCAGCTGCAAAGACAAAGATTTGCCATAAATACCTTCTGATCGTCCACCACTGCCATATATTTGTGCTTTAAGGGATCGTTCGGATAAACCGTTTCCAGATAGTTCATCAGCCGGCGGTTAATCTCCTCCACAATCATTGCAATCCGCGGAACAACCTTGCGGAATAAATCCATCGGCCATTTTTCCAAAGCCTCGCTCATAACGGTGTGGTTGGTATAAGCAAAGACCTTTGTTGTAATATCCCATGCTTCATCCCAGCCTAAGCCCTTTTCGTCCAGCAGAATCCGCATCAGTTCCGGAATTGCAAGCGCCGGGTGCGTATCGTTAATATGAATCACTGCCTTGTCGCTCAAATGCTGCCAGTCGTAGCCGTAGCGGCTTTCATATTCCTTTAAAATCCATTGCAGTGTGGCAGAAACCAGGAAATACTGCTGCTTTAAGCGCAGCTCCTTTCCCTCGTTATGGTTATCCTCCGGATAGAGAACGCTTGAGATCACCTCTGCTAATTCCCTCTCCTCTACGGCACGGATATAATTTCCGCTGTTAAATTCTTTCATATTAATGACGTCCGGCGATTTTGCGGACCAGAGGCGCAGCTTATTCACGATAGAGGAATCGTAGCCAATCAGCGGAACATCATAGGGCATTGCTAAAATAGTGTGCGAATGTTCATAGCGGAAAGACAGGTTTCCGTCATGATATTGTGGGAAATTCTGTACGACGATTTTCACCTCAACGGTTTCATCCGTGCGTGCAATTTCCCAGGCATTTCCGTCCTCAAGCCACGGATCGGGAAGCTCTGTCTGGTATCCGTCCACAATTTTCTGCTTAAACAAGCCGTATTCATAACGAATCGTGCAGCCGTATGCCGGCAGATCCAATGTGGTCATTGAATCAATAAAGCATGCTGCAAGGCGACCTAAGCCGCCGTTTCCCAGGCCTGCGTCATTTTCTAATTCGACAATATCCGAAAGCTCATAGCCAAGACTCTTTAATGCGTTCACATATTCCTTTGTCTGCATCAGATTTAAAATATTTGTTGAAAGCAGACGTCCCATCAGAAACTCAAAGGAAAGATAATAAAGCTTCTTAGAGCATTCCTTTTTGACCTCCTTATGCGACAGCGCCCATTTGGACATAATCTGATCCCGCGCCGTCAGAGCGCAGGCGGTATAGACCATTTTCGGAGTTGCATCCTCCATAGTTTTTCCGAAATGCCGGGCAACCTTGCCGACAATCTCATCGCGGAGCTTTTCCTCCGCACTTGTTAATGCTTCTTTGCTCATCCTCCATCATCCTTTCCATTTTACCCAGTTATCTGCAGGGATTCGAGCAAGTATTTTATGCCTTTTTCTTTGTAACTGTTTTTTTCGCAGGCTTTTTCTCTGCGGTTGTTTTCGCGTTTTTTTCCGTCTTTTTCACCGGTTTTGCCGTTTCCTTTTTCGGCGCTGTTTCCGGTGTTTTTTTCGGTTCTTCTGCTGCCGGCTCTGCCTTCTCTGCGATCCCTTTCGCTTTTTTTACAGCCGGCTTTTTTGCTTCCTTTTTCGGTGCAGGCTTCTTTTCCACTTTCTTTTCTGCTTTCTTTTCCTCCTGCTTTTTCTCGACATGCGGAAGTCCTAAAAGCTCCTCATAAAGCCGCAGATATTTTTCCGCCGACTGATCCCATGAAAAATCTGCTTTCATACCGTTTTTCATCAGCTTTGTCCAGCTGTCCTTATGATTGTAGTAGGTGTCGGCAGCATAGCGCAGAACGTGCATCATATCGTCCGAATTATAGTATGCAAAGGAGAAGCCGTCTCCCTCTCCGGTATACTCGTTATACGGAACAACCGTATCCTTTAATCCGCCGGTTTCACGTACAATCGGAACCGTTCCATAGTGTAGGGAAATCAGCTGGGACAGTCCGCACGGTTCAAACGCAGACGGCATTAAGAATGCATCGCATGCGGCATAAATCAAATGCGCACGCTCGTTTGAGAAATAAATATTTGCCGAGATTTTTTCCGGGTACTTCCATGCATAGTGCCGGAAAAGATTCTCATAGCGTTCCTCGCCTGTTCCTAAAACAATCAGCTGTAAATCCATATCGGCAATCTGATCTAATGCCTGCGCCAAAAGGTCAAAGCCCTTTTGATCGGTCAGGCGCGAAATCATGCCAACTACAAATTTGTTTTCGTCCACCGGCAGATTTAACTGCTCCTGGAGATTCTTTTTATTCAGTTTCTTTTTCGAAACGGCATTCCGCTGATCATAGGCTTCCGGCAGAAGCGCGTCCTTTGCAGGATTCCACTCGTTATAGTCAATTCCGTTCACAATGCCGGAAAGCGTATCAGCGCGTGCCGACAACAGACCATAAAGGCCCTCGCCGTATTCCGGCGTCTGGATTTCTCCGGCATAGCTTTCCGACACGGTAGTAATCCGGTCGGCATAAGCAATACCGCCCTTTAGGAGGTTTGCATCGTTATAATATTCCAGCTTATCGCTTGTAAAATAATAGTCGCCGATTCCCATTACGTCCTTAATTCCGTCTAAATCCCAGCGTCCCTGGAATTTTAAATTGTGGATCGTCATAACCGTTTTGATTCGCTCAAAGAACGGATTATCGCGGAATGTGTCTAAAAAGACCGGAATAGCAGCCGTCTGCCAGTCATTACAGTGGATCACATCCGGGCGAAAGCCCAGAGTCGGAAGAAGGGACAGAACTGCTTTTGAAAAGAAAATAAACTTCTCGCAGTCTAAATGGATAAAGTCATACGGCTTCGGACCGTTAAAATAAAATTCATTATCAACAAAATAATAGGTGCAGCCCTCGCGCTCTAAGGAAAATACGCCGCAGTACTGCTTTCTCCAGCCAATATCAATATAGATATTTGCAAGATAAGTCATCTGATCACGCCAGGTTTTTGAAATACAGCGATAAAGCGGCAGAATCACGCGGATATCTGCTCCTTTTTTTTTCAGGGTAACCGGTAGGCTGCCGGCAACATCGCCGAGACCGCCGGTTTTCACAAACGGCGCTGCTTCTGAGGCAGCAAAAAGTATGTTCATAAAACAAACTTCCTTTCTAAAAAATATTTTTCATATTGTTCGAATGTTTGCCTTTGTTTATTAGATCTCTTTTCAGCTGTATACATATAATAAATC
>RQCD01000215.1 GCA_008668455.1 Clostridia bacterium | reverse complement strand
CGACGGCATCCTGGACGGGACCATCAAGCCGGAATTCATGCTTGCGTTGGTTGGCGATATCAAGGAATTGAAGTATGTAAAGGATGTTGTTGTTGCAGCTGCTGACGAGGAAATCGCAAAGGCTGGCAGTGACATGACCTATGAGGTTGGTACGATGATCGAGATTCCGCGTGCAGCTTTGACCGCTGATGAGATCGCAAAAGAGGCTGAATTCTTCTGCTTCGGTACAAACGACTTAACCCAGATGACCTACGGCTTCTCCCGTGACGACGCCGGTAAGTTCTTAGATGCATACTATGATGCAAAAATCTTTGAAAACGATCCGTTTGCAAAGCTTGACCAGACAGGTGTCGGTAAGCTGATGGAAATGGCAATTAAGCTCGGAAAGAGCGTTCGTCCGGATCTGCACGTTGGTATCTGCGGCGAGCACGGCGGAGATCCGACATCCGTAGAGTTCTGCCATAAGCTTGGCTTGAACTACGTTTCCTGCTCTCCGTTCAGAGTTCCGATCGCAAGATTGGCTGCTGCTCAGGCAAAGATCAAGGAAGAGAAATAATCAAAAAAAAACAGGCTCCCAATGGAATATGCCCTTGGGAGCCTATCTTTGTTTATTCCTTAAAGTACTGCGCTAAGCTCTGATTCTTCGACAGAACCCGATAAAGGATTGCGGAGGAAAGCATTCCGAAAATGCCCTGGATGCAGTTACCGGGGATTGCAGTTGCCGCAGACAGTGCACTTCCCAAAAGAATTGTTTCCACCAGAAAATATCCCAGAACCATAATCACCTCTGCTGTTATTCCGCACAGAATTGTGATTCCAAGATTCGGCTGATCGGCTTTTTTAAAAAGTCCTCCTGCGACTGCTGCCATTGCCGCCTTGATCACCAGCGTGGGCAGCACATAGGTCATATATCCTCCCAGAAGATCCGAAAGGGATGAACCAATCCCTGCTGCCACAGCGCCCCATACCGGACCTAAAAAGTATGCTGAGAGCAGAACCAGGCAGTCACCTAAGTTGACATATCCGCCGGTAATGCCGGTCGGAATTTTGATCACAAAGGTCGCTGCAGCTGTCAGCGCCATAAAGAGTGCTATCATCACCAATCGTTTCGTTTTCATAAACCTCATCCTTTCTTTTGTAACGATTATGACCATTATAGCACACTTTGTGCCGTCTCGTCAAGTCTACCAAAAAAGTAGGCAAAAAACAGTCGTTTTGACGAAATACTCAGACATAATTCAATTCTTTTGCAGTATGATAGACAAGTCTTTGCTTGTAGGTCTGATAGGTGCGGAAATCGGCATTGGGCGGATAATAGCCGGACTTTGTACGCTCATATTTCAAATTGTCTAAAACGCCCTTCCGGTATGCCTCCGGAATCATCTCCAGGGCGGTATGGATTGCCGAGAGCTTATGGCAGACGGTGCAAAGCTTTCGGAAGTCTCTGTTCTCTCCCTCCTGCTCTAAGTGTGCCAGCTCCGATTCTAAGCGATCCTGATCCTTGATTAAATATTTCACCTCACGGTATAAATTCGGCGGCAAACGGTAGCTGTTGTTTCTCTGATAGTCGCTCATGTTAAAATGTATCCTCCCTGTTCAGTTTTTCTCTTGCGATGCTTTCCAGACTCTTGTGATCGTAATGATCCTGAAATACTTCATAATCCCCCTGCCACTAATTCTGTTTTTGCTCCTTTTTCTGCTCATCCGCTAAAACGCGATCAGCAGCCCAGCTCTTAATGGCAGCATAATCCGAACGGTATTCTTTCCCCATACTTTCCTTGTACCAGTTTAAAACCTCAATCATTTTATCTGCCCGTTCCTTACGGTATTCCCGGCAAAGAGCATCATACTCGGATTGCAGAAGGCTCACGCAAGGCTTATAATATATTTTTTCCGTTTCCTTTTCCGTTTCCGTTTCCTTTTCCTTTTCTTTTTTTATTAAGGGACTGAAATCGGTACTGCAATCGGTACTGCAATCGGTACTGAAACCGGGACTGAAATCGGTACTGAAATCGGGCTCATTTCGAAACCACCCCTGGTCCTCTAATGAGACCACACTATAATGTCCGGCTCTGCCTGCCTGCCCCGGATAGTACCGGATCAGATTCATTTTCTGCAAATATTTCCGGTTTCTTAAAAGCTCTGATTTTGACGAGCCGCACATACTGATGAGCGTGGCATTGGGAATCGAAACATATTTGTCCCAATGGTAACGGTTCACGCAGTCTAAAACGGCAAAATACAGATCCACCTGCGCATGCGACAGCGCGTTCATTCTTCTCCATGCCCAGAAGCCGTTGATTTGTTTTATGTAGTTGATCATCTTTATAACCCATTCCTTTCCATGTCGTAAGGCACAATCAAGTCTGCAAGAAAATCGCTCAGAGTGCTGCTTTGCAGCGAGCGGTGCTGTACGCAGGTACCGCCCCGAGCAAAAAGTAGTGCTATGGGTGATTTTATTCAGACTTTTCCCCCTCCTGTGATTAAATCAATTTATGCTCCGAGAAATAATCCTCGGCACATGCCTCTACATCCGTATCCTTGATATACTCGTCCAGAATCGCTCTGGCGGCATTTGAGAGCGGATCGTGCGTGACGGTGTCCGCAATCAGCTCCTGCATTGCCTGCTGTAGCTCCTCGCTCAGGCATTCTCTACAATAATTCTGACCGTCAATTTCGTATTCGGCATCCATGCCGCACCGAACGCATGCCTCCCCTGTACAGAAGCCGTCGGCATCCTGACCGTAGCTGCCGGTTCTCTGACGTTCTAATTCTAAAATTGACTGATAACTGTTGTTTGGATAAATCATCTTGTGTTTTCATTCCTTTCTGCTTTTGTTGATAAAATCCTGAAATTTTCTGTTTTTTACGAAATTCCCTGATTTCTTTTGATTTCTGTTCTTTTTTCGTGCTGCAGCGTTTTTCTTTACGTTTATCATAGCACATATGTTCGTTTTTGTCAAGCTGAGATATTAATAATATTAATATCTCACGATTTATTTTTTTACATAATAT
>RQCD01000032.1 GCA_008668455.1 Clostridia bacterium | reverse complement strand
TAAATTATATTATATTTGAAAATTTTCATGCAGAAAAAAGATGTGAACATTTTTTGAAAAAAGCAAGAGAAATCTTGCAATTTGACAAAAGGTGTGATATACTGTATGTTGTAAGAATAGGTTATGAAATGGTTGTGAAACGATGGAACTATCGGAAATATTATCAAATAATCAGGACAAAATTCGTATCATTCAGGAACTTGTTCCGGGCAGACAGATTACACTGGCACATGTCATCGCCGCGCCGGACGAAATCCTGTATCAGAAATTAGGCTTGAATCCAAACGCAGATTATCACCATGCCGCAATTGGAATTTTAACGATCTCCCCGGCGGAAACTGCAGTGATTACGGCAGATATTGCGATGAAGGCTGCAAACGTGGAGCTTGGTTTTGTGGATCGTTTCAGCGGAACGCTGATCGTTACCGGGAAAATTTCAGACGTGGAGAATGCGCTTTCAGCAATCCTCTCCTACGTAAAGGAAACGCTTGGATTTACCGTTTGTGAGGTTACGCGTACATAATGAAAAAAATTATTTTGATCGGCAGAAGCGAATGTGGAAAAACTTCACTGACCCAGGCGCTGCGCGGAGAAAAGCTTCATTATAATAAAACGCAGTATGTCAATCATTTTGATGTCATGATTGACACACCCGGCGAATATATTCAAACAAGAACCCTCGGTGCGGCATTGGCGATGTATACCTTTGAGGCAGATGTGGTGGGACTTTTATTAGCGGCGGACGAGCCGTATTCGCTTTACAGTCCCTGCATCACCCCGTTGGCAAACCGGGACGTGATCGGCATTGTAACAAAAACAGATCAGAAGAATGCCAATCCTGATCAGGCAGAGGCATGGCTTCGGCTTGCAGGCTGCCAGACAGTTATTCGCGTCAGTGCAAAGACCGGAGAGGGAATCTGGAGAATTTTTGACTATTTAAAAGAGGACGGCGACGTGCTTCCATGGGAGGAAAGGAGTGAACAGCATGGATAATACCAGAAAAATCAATTTGGATATTGACAAGGAACGTGAAATTCACGACATTTTATCCTCGGTTTATGAGGCTTTGAAGCTCAAAGGCTATGATCCCGTGAGCCAGATTGTGGGATACTTAATTTCAGATGATCCCACCTATATTACAAGCTATAACGGAGCGCGCGGAACGATTGTCCGTGTGGAACGGGACGAGCTTTTAGAGGAATTGGTGAAAAGCTATTTAAAGAACTTATAAAAAGAAGGTGCTCTATATGATTGATCTTCATTCTCATGCACTTCCGGAATTTGATGACGGCTCTGAATCCATAGAAATGAGCCTGGAAATGCTTTCAAAAAGCTATGAACAGGGAGTTCGGACGGTGGTTTTAACACCGCATTTTCATGCGTACCAGGAGCAGGAGTATCGCCAGGCGTTAGAAAAAAGGTCTGAATGCTATCAAAGGCTATTGGCGGCTGTGAAAAAATATCAAAAGCCGCTCCCAAAGCTGCTGCTTGGCTGTGAGCTTGCTCTGACCGGGGAAATTCTTGCACCGGAGCTGCTCCGGGAGCTCTGTATTGAGGACACCGATTATATGCTGGTCGAAATGCCATATACACCTTGGACGCAGCAGCACTTTAATTCACTTGACCGGCTTTCCTTAAAATATCGGATTATCCTGGCGCATATTGAACGCTTTTGGGATTATCAAAAGCATTTTTCAAAGCTTTTGGAATATGACCCGATTTTTCAGGTAAATGCAACCTCCTTTGATGGAGCAGCGCCATTTGCTGTAATACGTTATTTAATGCAAAACGGTATGGTGCAGGTGATCGGAACGGACATGCATAATACCGATTCCAGACCACCGAATCTATCTGTGGGATTTGCGAGTTTAGAGCGTTATTTTGGCGCGGCATGTGCAGAGGATTTGAAGCGCAATGCTGAGAAGGTGCTTCAGAATCAATCGGTGGAGCTGAAAAGCTTTCGGATGAAACCGCTGGTTCGGTTCTTTCACAGCAAGTAAACAAATTTTTAAAGTAAATGCAAGAACATCAAAAAGTTGCATTTGCTGCGAAAATCTACGCAATGCTTATGTGATTAACAAGAAGGAAGGACGGTCAATGGGTAAAGCCCAAAACAATCCGGCGCCAAACAGAATGCAGTTATAAATTATTAGTGACGCACGCAACAGATACTTTTGGTGAGGAATACATAAAGAAGATTACATCCAATGACATTGATTAATTTTTAATGCGTTTAGCTGAACAAGGATACTGAATAGAATTAAAAATGTTCTTCCAACAGGCAAAAGGAGCGAAATCATTTTTAACCAGGACGGTGAGTATATAACTGCAACCTATTATACGACAGGCATTGGCAGAAATATAAAAGGGGAATCGGGTTGAATATCACCGCTTATCCGCTTCAGGGTTCTGACAACATTTTGACAACACTTTGCGCCGTAAAACAGCTGAAAAAAGCGTATTTCAGCGAATGCAAAAAAAAACACGAAAAAAAACGCATAAACGCTATACTTTCAAGCATTTATGCGATTTCTGCGAATGGCACTGACGTTTCATTTTAATACAATTAAATATGCGGTGCATTTATCCTCAAAGAAAAGCTTCACAGTGAAACTTTTTATTTTTTGCTTAGTATAATACTCCTATTTATCATGACTTTGTTTTGGGTAGCGTAATGCACTTTTGTGAAAGTTGTACTGCGGATGTAACAGTCTTGAAAAGCACATATAATTTGTTAGCGGTGTAGCACAAGGACTACACCGCTTGTATTATTTTTTTGTTCGCATATTAAAATTTACAAGAATCTGCGGTACAAAGTGGTGTAAGCTCCGCTGTCCAAAGCATTACCTTGCAGGAAACAGCATTATCGGGTATATCTACGATGATTCTGTCCGTCAATGTAGTTGGATCTTCCACTTTTAATTTTGTCATCGCACCATTACTATTATAGAAAGCAATATAGATTACAGGCGAATTTTTAAAATCCACACTCGTAAGAGCGATTTCTGCAGTGCAAGTTTTATCTGCTTCATTGTATGTAACATTTGCAATCGTTTCTTCCGGCACCTTCGCAAGTATGAATGGGCTGAAACTTGATGATTTGAAGGTGATTGTTCCGTTTTCCACATCAACACCATTTTCCAAATCTATATTCACAATTTCAGGATTACCATTCTTTTCAATATGATAAAGCAATATTTCACCGTTTTTGATAGCCACTGCGTTTTCAATACCTACCGGAATGGTAATAGTCAGATATTCATCATTGCCGCCCCCTTGATTCAACTGATACGGCATATCAACGTTAAATATATCAATATTAAATGCCATAACCGTCTTATCTGAAATCAGCCTTTTGGTAATATGCTTTACGTATTGAGTGCTTGCCGACTGTGTGAGGTTAATTTTTTCTACAACCACTGTCGGTTCACAATAAACCATACTGTTTTCAGTATCAACCGAAACATTTTCAACAACTTCCGTATCTACCGTTTCAATCACAGGTTCTTCGCATTGACAATTAATATTAATCCCCATCCCCCACATTGTGTAAAAATTACACAGCAATTTCCGGTCTGTAACCGTGCAATATCCGCAGGCACTGCAAGCGTGCATACAAGGAGTAACGAGTTTTGTCGTCATCTCGAAATCGGCTTTTGTGATTTCGAGTTTGTATTGTTTGCCGTCGGCAAAGGTAAGTATTACGGTGCAGACAATGGATATTCTTCTGCCGCTGGACTCCGTAGGCGCATCTATAAAGCCACTAATAAAATACTTGTTATTTTTATTCAGAATGTCACTTATCGTTATGTAGTTTTTACTGCCCGAATCGACAGTTCCGTAAGCGATACCGAAAACCGTACCGCTTGATCCCTTTACGGTTAAAACATCCGACTCTTTTGTTTCATCAATTTCAAAGCCGTCGTACCACTTGTCGTCTATTGCGTCGTAACCTTCATTTAGAAATTTGTAATTCCACTTGTATTCTGTTTGTACAGGTTCATAACAATCCTCATGTGCAGGAACAACATTAACCGCCAAGGGAGTTATTGTAGTTATGGTGGGAAGACACCTCTCCTCCTCCGATGCCGATTCATAGATATGCTTGTCGTACAAATCGTAACCGATATATTCAAAATTGAATGGATTGTATGAAACATTCCCATAACTATTATAATACTGAATCTCACAAGAAGCTCGTACATCAATCCCTATGCTTTCAAAGGGGGCATCATCAAGGTACTCGTCTTGCGCTTTGAGTATATCGTAAATTTCTTTTACCGTTCCGTTAATTGAAAAATCGGCCTTACCGCCATCGACACTCATTGAGAAAAAGCTGTCGCTTAGCCCTTGTGTCGGAGAAATTGTCCATTTGCCGTAACTTGAGTTTGCATGACCGTACAAATTATTGGGGCGCAGATGGTAATAAGCATAATTTGAAAAGCTTGTGTTGTTAATCCAGATTCTGGTTTCAATTTTAAATGTAGCGCCATTATTGATGTCCTCTGATGCCTTGTAGTTGTCATGTTCTCCGTTTGGATATAAAGTATCCAGATAATTGTTATAGGCAACAACAGCATCATCGATATCGATGCTGAAGGAATGGTTAAAGGTCAATGCATCACCTATGCCGTCGGGATCAATTTCGTTCCAAAGGTCATAGACACCGCTTGCAGAACCATGCTTAAGCTCAAAAGAACTGCCTGATTTGTTGGTAATGGTGATAGCTTGCGTCGGCGTTGCAAAAGCAGACACAGGCATCAAACAAAACATCATCAC
>RQCD01000035.1 GCA_008668455.1 Clostridia bacterium | reverse complement strand
GTATGTTGGCTGCGTTTCTAAGGGGCGAACCTTTTTTTCCTTCACCTTTCCATAGGTACGTTCAAAAATACGCAAAAGCTCCGCATCATCTGCGATCTGGCGGCGCACCTGCTTGAGGGGCGGCGTCTCCTGCGGACGTTTGGTTTCCAAAAGCGGCAGATGCATGTATTCCTGCACATGATTCCACTTCACCAAAAATCCGCCGCCGTGCGCGCAGAAAACGGAATCGGGTGTGTTTTCCAAATCGGACTCCGGATTGTATGCAACCTCTGATACGATTTCTGCCTGGCTGGGGCAGGGAGCATAGCCGGAAAAACGGCATTGGAGCTTGCCTGTTCCGTGGGTGTAGGCGGTCAGCTCTGTCTGATAGTCCTGCATTTTAGAAACCGGCGCTTTTCCGGAAATGACCGAAATTTCGCCTCTGATCTCCGGTGTGGAAAATTCCGCTCCCATCTGCTGAAGATCGGTCATAGCGCGTCCGGAGGAGCTTGTCGGGAGGGTGATCTGAAATTGATACCATGGTTCTAACAGGACATTCTCTGCCTGCATTAACCCCTGCCGGACGGCGCGGTAGGTTGCCTGCCGGAAGTCGCCGCCCTCGGTATGCTTTTTATGCGCTTTTCCGGATACAAGCGTTAGCCGGACGTCGGTCAGCTCTGCACCGGTCAGAACTCCGCGGTGTTTTTTTTCGGCTAAATGTGTCAAAATCAGTCTCTGATAGTTTTTATCCAGCAAATCCTCGCTGCATTTTGTACGGAGAGTAATTCCGCTGCCTCGCTTTGCCGGCTCAATCAGAATATGTACCTCTGCGTAATGACGGAGTGGCTCATAATGTCCGACTCCCTCCACAGAGCTTCGGACGGTTTCCTTGTAGATAATACTGCCCTTTTCAAATTCCACCGAAAGACCAAAGCGTGAAAGCAAAAGCTGGCGCAGAATTTCGAGTTGAATTTCGCCCATAATCCGAACTTCAATTTTCTGGCTTTTTTCATTCCAGGAGGTTTTTAGCTGTACTTCCTCCTGCTCCAGCTTTTGAAAAGCGGATAGAACCGTATGCGGATCCTGTCCGTTTGTAAGGCGCACCGCATACGTAAACACAGGCTCTAAAAGAGGGGAGAGGGTGTCTGTCGCAGCGCCCAGAGACTCTCCGGCATATGTTTTGGAAAGACCGGCAACGGCACAGATATTTCCCGGGAAAACCTCCTGCACAGCCTTGTATTTTGCGCCGGAATATATCCGAAGCTCGCTTGTTTTTTCCTCCCATCCGTTTCCGGAAAGGAGCGTTCTGACTTTTAAACCTCCTCCGGTAATCTTCATATGTGTCAGCCGCTGACCCTTTTCGTCCTCGGTAATTTTATAGACCCTCGCGGCAAAATCCTTTCCGTAGGACGGCTCGGTCATCAGGTCGGAAATGCTTTCTAAAAATTCAGCCACACCGTCGTTTTTTAGAGCTGATCCGAAAAAGCATAAAAAGAGCCTTCTGGATCGGACTGCATGCCGGATTGCGTCTTTTGAAAGGTTTCCGGTTTCGGAAAATTCCTCTAAAAGCGACTCGGAAGAAAGCGCCGCGTCCTCCGGAAAATCCGCACTGCTTGGGTCTAGGCAGAAAGCGTTCAGATTTTCTTTTAAATCGGACAAGACCCGGGTTTTGTCCGCGGTTTCTAAATCCATTTTGTTGATGAATAAAAAGGTTGGGATTTGATAGCGTTCTAAGAGCTTCCAGAGTGTTTTGGTGTGGCTCTGTACACCGTCCGCACCGTTTACCACTAAGACTGCATAGTCTAACACCGAAAGCGTCCGCTCGGTTTCTGCAGAAAAATCCACATGTCCCGGTGTGTCTAAAAGGGTGATTTCGGTATCGCCTGCCTTTAGGATCGCCTGCTTGGAAAAGATAGTGATCCCGCGTTTTTTCTCTAATTCCTCGGTATCTAAAAAAGCGTCCTGATGATCTACGCGCCCGCGGCGGCTGATTGCTCCGGCAGCATACAAAAGCCCCTCGGAAAGCGTTGTCTTTCCGGAGTCTACATGCGCTAAAATTCCCAAAACCAATCGTTTCATCCAAACACCCTTTCTTTTGTATTAATTCTATTGTACCATAAGATGGGGAAAAAGAAAAGGGGTTATTGAAAAATATCATGCCCGGTGGTGCGTTTTTTATTGACGTAGATGGAGAGCGTGTTTGATTTCGTGAGTGTGGCTAAAAAGACGTCGGAAAGCTTTGAAATTTTTTGCTGAATCAGCTGCTTTTCCAGCCAGCCTTCATCCTTTCCCATATGCTTCAGATTTTCGGAAAGAATTTTTCCGTCCATAATCACATTTACCTCCACTTCCTCGCGATTGGGGGAAAGCTTTAAATCCTCCGGAATGACCGGACGTTTTTCGGATTTTGGCAAAATGGAGATACTGCCGTTTGGTTCTATGAGGGCAAGCTCAATATCCCCTAAATGGAAAAATCCCTGCACACGGCACTGTGTTAAAAATTCGTTTAAGTCCAAACGCATTTTCTTTAAATTGTCGCGGTAGATTTTTCCGTCCTCTAAAAGGATCACGGCACGCCCCTCCAAAACTCTCCGCCAGCGGATGGATTTGTGATTGATATAAGAAAACAGCCCTGCCGCCGAACCGTAAACCAGCATTGCCAGGAGCGGACGAAGAAAATCGGTTTCCAAGGCGGTTGCCATCTCTGCGGCAATTGAGCCGATTGTAATTCCGTTGATATAGTCGAACATGTTCAGCTGCGAAATCTGCTTGCTGCCGATCATTTTGGAAATCAGAAACAGCACAATAATCGAACCGAGTGATGCTGCCGCAACGGTTAGTAAATCCTTTAGCATAATCTCATTCCTCCTAAAGGCATTCTTTCCAAAAGCGTCATTTTTTATACCAGCCGGACATAAATATTGAACGAGGAGGTTTTGTTATGTCTCATTATTTAATCAAACAGGACGATATGATATATCATTTTTTCAACCGGCAATATGACGGTCTTTGCATACAGCAGAAACGCGCCGCAGGGATGTGGCAGGATTATAAAATACTTTGCCGGGAGATGGACGGACGCTTTAGCGTTTTAACAGACGGAGAACGGCTGCATTTAGTGGGTGTGAATGATCAGAATGAGCTGTTATATTTTTTATGCCGGGACGGCGAATGGACGAAATATCAGCTTTCCGCATTGGGGGAGGAATTTCAGGTCACCGGAATCATGCTGCACAACACCGGAAGATTTTTTCAGCTGCTTTATACGGTTCGTTATCAGGAGGAACTGCTGCTGATCCACTGCATCCTGGGGAATCAGGCAAAGCCGGAAACAATCGGACGGCTCTCCGATGACGCGGTCTGTATTTTTAAGAATCGTGTGTACTATACCAATTCGGAGGGCGTGTTAGGGTATCAGGAGCTTGCAGACGGAAAACCGGAGCAGTTTTTTGAGGTTTCCGGAGAGGGAATGATGCCGGAAATGCGCCGGTGCGGCGGAGCGGATCGGTTTGTGTATCTGTCGGACGGAAAAGTCATGTTTGACGGAGAAAAGGTGGCAGAGGATCGGGATGCAGAGCTGCCGGTGTTGTTTGAGCGGGAACACCGGCTCACGATTCTTTGGCGGAGCGGCGCGTATCTGCGCTATATTCTGTCCGCGGACAACGGAAAAAGCTGGAGCGCGCCTATGCGTTTTCTGCAAAGCGGACAGCGCACTAAGCTTTACTATGTGCAGTGCGGCACAGAGCTTTTGCGCTTTTATGCTTATGAAAACGGCACGGATATCCACTTTTTCGGCGGTGTGCAGCCGTTGATCGAAGAACCGGATTTCCCGACACCTGAGGAGGAACAGCAGGAGGAGGTGCATTCCATGGAATGCGAAAAGCTGCGCGTGCATATGGAACTCATGCAACAGGAAATCACCAGTCTGAAACGTCAGCTGACCCAGATGAAAAAGAAACAGGAGGCACAGGCGGCTATTGCACAGTCGATTCAGGCAATTGCCGCAGAATCCGGGAAAGCTGAATCTTGACAAATATTAAATATTAATTTATAATAAATTATATCAAAAATGATTGACAAATAGAACGAATTCGTTATATAATATTGTTGAAAGGGAAACAATATGTTTGAAATTGAGTTTTACGAAGATAAAAATGGGTACTCTGAAACAGAAACGTGGATTATGGAGCTGGATGCAAAAGCGCATACTAACAAAGAGTGCCGGGTACGACTAAAAAAATTTGTAGAGTACATGGAAATTTTGCGGCAATATGGTACATACATTGGTGAGCCAGTAGTCAAAAAACTTGTAGGAACGGAGTTTTGGGAATTAAGACCGACAAGAGATAGGATCATATTTGTTCATATTTTCAAGGATCGGTTTTTGTTGTTGAATCATTTTATTAAAAAGACAGAAAAAACCCCACCAAGAGAAATTGAAAGAGCTCGTCGTATGTTAGCTGATTATATTGAAAGGAGCGGCAATCATGAGCAAATGGAATGATGTAAAAAGGAATATCACCTCTCTTTCTCCTGAGGAGTGGGACGCGGTGGATTTAAAAGTGAAAATTGTTGGTGAAATGCTTGAAGCAAGGCAAAAAGCAGGAATGACGCAAACAGAACTGGAAAATTTAACGGGGATTAAACAGACCTTTATTGCAAGATTTGAAAATAATAAAACGGATCCGCAGCTTACAACTGTTTTAAAATTACTTCGTCCTTTGGGATTGACTTTGGATGTTGTTCCGTTAAGCAGCAGGCAATAGAGATTAAAATATGGCTGAATGCTGCTCAAATCAGCCATGTGTTAATTGGTAGAGATGAAAGCATGTAAAAAACGCGCTGTTCGGAGTATGTTTGTACACCGTCGGGCGCGTTTTTTGTATATTCTCTTTATTCATTCAAAAGTTTCCGAATCTCTGGAAATGGTGAGAGAGCGCGGGGGAGGATACCGTGGATTTGTGCGATTACAATGCCGTAGTTTGTGATGGGAGTATCGGCATTTTTTGCGCGTTCAATCCGGGACTGCATTTCCCGCTCATTCAGCATACATGCGCCGCAATGGATCACAAGCTCAAAATCCCCGGGATCGTCTGGAAATTCACCGCCGGAGGTGAAGAAAAATTACGGCTCGGCTTTGGTATAGCTGCGAATCCATTTCGGAAGCTTTTCTGTGCCGATATCACCGCATTGCCGGTGGTGCGTGCAGCCCTCTGAAATCAAAATCCGGTCGCCGTCTGAAATTTTGGAAAGACGTGCCGCACCGCGGACTGCTTCTGTCAGATCCCCTTTATAGCGTGCAAAGAGGATGGAAAAAGAGGTTAGAAGAATGTCCGGCGGCGTCAGCCTGTTGACGACACCAAAGGCTTGCGAATCGGTGATCACAAGCTTTGGTTTTCTGCCCAGGGAGGAAAGCGTTTCTGAAAGCTCGGTTTCTTTTGTTACAACGGCAATTCCTCCGGCATCCAAAACATCCCGGAGTACCTGCTGCTGCGGAAGAATCAGCCTGCCTTTGGGAGCGGCGGCGTCAATCGGCGTCACCAGCACAATCAGATCATTTTTCTCTACCAGATCAGACACCAAAGGCCGATCCTCGCGGCAATCCTTTGCAAGCTTTCCCAGCATTTCTTTTAGTTCGTAAATATTTGTGCCCTGTACCGCACTGACATAGATTTCATGTTCCCCCGGGTCAGGACAGACCAAAAGCAGATCTGATTTATTATATGCAATCAGATAAGGAATCTTTTTTTTCTGAAAAAGCGTAATCAGCTCCTGTTCTGCCGGTGCAAGACCCTTTTTTGCATCGGAAACCAACACGGCAAGATCGGTTTTCCGGAGTATCTGCATAGCGCGGCGCACCCGTTCTGCACCCAGTTCTCCGGTGTCGTCAATTCCGGGTGTGTCAATGATCACAACCGGACCGATCGGCAGAATTTCCATGGTTTTCTGTACCGGGTCGGTGGTTGTTCCCAAAATATCGGATACCACCGAAAGCGTCTGCCCGGTTACGGCATTGACTAAGCTGGATTTTCCGGCGTTCCGAAGTCCGAAAAAGCCGATATGAACGCGTTCGGACGCGGTTTGATTCTGCATAACGATCCATTCCTTTCTGTCAGAAGCGGAAATCCCGGCGGTTGGACGCCTTGATCGCTTCGATATTTTCTTCTGCAATTTTCCGAACCTTTTCGGTCGGAATCTTTGCAAGCTCCTTTTGAATCAGTGCAAACCCGGTTTTTTTCGTTTCCTCGCTTGCATAGTCCACTAAAAATTCCGTTAAGGTCATCAGCGCGTTCGGATGGCAGCAATTCTGAATCTGTCCGTTTTTGCAGAGCGACATAAAACGGTCGCCGGTGCGCCCCTCACGGTAACAGGCGGTGCAGAAGGAGGGGATATATTCCAAATCCATCAGCCAGCGCACCACCTCGTCTAAGGTTCGCTGATCCGATACGTCAAACTGTTCGGAATCGTGCGGACGCTCCTCCTCTGCATATCCGCCGACAGAGGTTCTGGAAGCGCCGCTGATTTGCGAAACACCAAGATCGATCACCTTTTCGCGTACTGTCTGGCTCTCTCTGGTGGAGATGATCAGACCGGTGTACGGAACGGCAATCCGGATACAGGCGGTGATTTTTGCAAACATTTCGTCGCTGATACCGTTGTCGAAAACGGTCGGGTCAATATCGTCTGCACGCTTGATCCGCGGCACGCTGATAGTGTGCGGTCCGACTCCGTGTACCGCCTCCAGGTGCTCCGCATGCATTAACAGCCCGGCAAATTCGTAGCGGTATTTTTCCAGACCGAATAAAACTCCCAGGCCGACATCATCAATGCCGCCCTCCATTGCACGATCCATTGCCTCAGTGTGATAATCGTAATCATGCTTTGGACCGGTGGGGTGCAGCTCCAGATAGCTTTCTTTATGATAAGTTTCCTGAAAGAGAATGTAGGTTCCGATTCCGGCGGCCTTTAATTTCCGGTAATTCTCCACCGTTGTTGCCGCAATATTCACATTTACACGGCGAATCGCTCCGTTTTTATGCTGAATGCTGTAAATGGTTTTGATACAGTCTAAAATATATTCAATCGGATTATTGACCGGATCTTCTCCCGCCTCAATCGCCAGTCGCTTATGCCCCATATCCTGGAGCGCAATCACCTCGCGGCGCACATCCTCCTGCGTAAGCTTTACGCGTGCAATATGCTTGTTTTTCATATGATACGGACAGTAGACGCAGCCGTTTACACAGTAGTTGGAAAGGTACAGCGGCGCAAACATCACAATCCGGTTGCCGTAAAAGGCTAATTTGATTTCCTTTGCCAGCTGATACATTTCCTCAATTTTTTCCGGAATGTCACACGCTAACAGCACAGACGCTTCCCGGTGGGAAAGACCGGCACAGTGGACGCCGTTTCCGCTTTTTTTCGGACGCGCTTTTTCTAAAATGCTGTCGATCAGCGGAATATCATGCTTATGCTCCTCTGCATACCGGAGCGTTTCTAAAATTTCCTCGTTGTTAATAAATTCCTCCGCTTTCATAGATTTTGGATTATAAATTGCCATTTTCTTTTTCTCCTTTGCACATAATATTGGAATATGCCGTTTTCACACTCACACCCGGAAGTCCCCCCAGCCTTCCTGCCAGAGCAGAAATGGTATCCTGCGGTGCGTCGATGGCGATGGAAACGATATGGATTCCGCGCTTTTTGTATGGCATCCCCATTCTTCCGATGATGTATTCTCCAAAGCTGTGCAGAATGGAATTTAATTTTTCCGCTGATTCTGTATTTTCTACAATAATTCCCATCACCGCAACTCTTGTTTCCATAGAAAACCTCCCAAAATTAAAATTACCGCGCCCAAAATCAAGGCGCGGCAAAAAACATCCGTAATTTTTCGCGCCTTTCGGTCAGCATATGCTTTGCGTCGGGCAGGCTATAGCTTTAGTATAATGCATTTTTTTGAAAAAAGCAAGTGTTTTTTGAAAAAAATATCAATTTATTTTATTTTACGGCAAACAGATTATACATTTTTTGAATCCGGAAAACGGTCAATCTTTGTGATACCTGCCGATTTCGGAAAAGAATCCGGGAAAGGCTTTGACTTTGGAGGGAAAAGAGTATATAATAAGATAGAAATATTATTACAAACAGAATCTTTTGCGATTTAACGCGATAAAGTTAGGAGGCTGCATATGGCAGACTGGAAATTGCACACACCGATTGGAATGACCGATATTCTTCCCGAGGAATGCACACAGAAAAAGGAAGTAGAAGCAACGATTTGGTCGGTCTTTGCATCCTTTGGATATCAGGAGGCAGAAACGCCGACTTGTGAATATTATGATGTTTTTGCAGAGGACGGATCGAAAACCTCAAAAGAGCTTTCGCAGGAGTCCATGATAAAATTCTTTGACGAAAACGGACGGATTATGACGCTCCGTCCAGATATCACCACCTCCATTGCCCGTATGGCGGCAACAAAAATGGAGGGGGCGTGTCTGCCGCTTCGTTTCTGCTATACCGGAAATGTGTTCCGCGCGGAAAAAACGCAAGGAGCAAGACAGCGTGAATTTACCCAGTCCGGCATTGAGCTCTTAGGCGCACCGCGCCCCGAGGCAGACGCAGAGGTAATCGCGGCGGCGATAGAGGCAATTATTGCCCTGGGAATGCAGGAATTTCATATGGAGATCGGACAGGTTGCTTTTTTTAACGGACTTGTGGAGCAGGCTGGTCTGGATGATGCGTCAATTGAAAAGCTTCGGGAACGGATTGACAGCAAGGATCGGTTTGGAATTGCAGAATTAACCGAAACGCTTTCCCTGCCGGATGAGATTAAAAATCTGATGATGGAGCTGCCGTATTTGTTCGGTGGGGCAGAGGTGATCAAAAAGGCACGCGTGCCGGGCTTAAACGAAACCTCTGCCAAAGCGCTTGAGAATATCGAACGGATTTATACGCTTTTATGCGGATACGGCTTTGAGAAATTTGTGTCGATTGATCTGGGTATGCTCCAGGATATTGATTATTACACCGGGTCGATTTTTAAATGCTATACCCATGGGGTAGGATTTCCGATCTGTGCCGGCGGCAGATACGATCATCTCCTTTCCAAATTCGGAAAGGATTTAAGCGCGGTTGGCGTTGCGTTCGGTATCAACCGGATTCTCTCGGCAATGCGTAACACCGGGAAAAAGCCGGGAGGGGCAGCCTCTAAAACGCTGATTTTTACAGAAGATTTTGCGGACGCACAGGCTTATGACCTTGCCTGCAATCTGCGGATGAACGGCTGCCTGGTGGAGCAGGATCTGTGCAGTGCAGATTACCGCGCGGCAGAACGCTATGCAAAAAAGACAGGAGCGGAATGCATGCTCCGGGTATTTGCGGACGGACGGCTTTTGATGAAAGATTTCCGCCGGGATGAAATTATTGAAACAACGGTGGACGACTTTTTGGGCTATTATGATGAGGACGATTGCGGCTGCGGACACGAGCATGAACATGACCATGACTGTGACTGCGGCTGCGGACACCACCACGAATAGAAAGGAAAAAAGGATGGAATATTTAACAGTAGCGCTTGCAAAAGGACGGCTTGCCGAGCTTTCGATTGATCTTTTCTCCGATTATGGGATGGACTGCGCAGAAATGAAAGAAAAAACGCGCAAGCTGATTTTTACAGACGAAAAGAATAAAATGAAATTCATTTTGGTGAAGGCGTCTGATGTGCCGACCTATGTGGAATATGGCGCGGCAGATATCGGAATTGTCGGAAAGGACACGTTGTTAGAGGAAAACCGGAATCTTTATGAGATGATCAATCTTGGCTTTGGCGCGTGCAAAATGGCAGTCTGCGGCAGAGCGGAAATGAAGGATAAGCTGTTTTCCATTAATAATCTTAGGGTTGCGTCCAAATATCCGAAAATTGCACAGAGTTATTTTCAGGATGAAAAGGGACAGACTATTGAGCTGATCAAGCTGAACGGTTCGGTGGAATTAGCGCCGCTTGTCGGACTTTCAGATGTGATTGTGGACATTGTGTAAAGCGGAAAGACTTTGGCAGAAAACGGCTTAGAGGCGCTTTATGACATTTGTC
>RQCD01000240.1 GCA_008668455.1 Clostridia bacterium | reverse complement strand
TATCCACACCCTGCTCTCCCTCGGTCAGCTCGCCGAGAACATATGCCTTTTCGCCGGCATCCTCTAAGCATTTCACAGCCAAATTTGCCTTTTCGGAATCAACAGCAACGATCATACCGATTCCCATGTTAAAGGTATTGTACATATCGCGCTCCGAAATGCCTGCCCGCTTCTGCATCAGGTCAAAAATCGGAAGAACGTCCCAGCTGCCCTTACGGATCACGGCGCGTAAATGTTCCGGCAGCATCCGCGGAACATTTTCAATAAAGCCGCCGCCGGTGATGTGAGAAACCGTATTGATTCCCACCTCGTTGATCAGCTTTAAGAGCGGCTTTACATAAATTTTTGTCGGCGTTAAAAGCTCCTCACCGATTAATTTTCCTAATTCCTGGCTGTATGTATTTAAGTTTTGCTCTGCCTGATCTCCATTTAAATCAAAGATTCTGCGGACTAAGGAATAGCCGTTGGAATGGATACCGGAGGAGGCAATTCCGATTAAAGCGTCGCCCTTTTTTGCTCTTTTTCCGTCTGTGATTTTATCCTTTTCCACGATTCCAACCGAAAATCCGGCGAGATCGTATTCATCAATCGGATAAAACCCCGGCATTTCTGCAGTTTCTCCGCCGACTAAAGCACAGCCTGCCAAAAGACAGCCATCAGCAACTCCTTTTACAATTTTTGCAACCTTTTCCGGATAGTTTTTGCCGACTGCCAGATAGTCTAAAAAGAACAGCGGCTTTGCACCGGAGCAGGCAACGTCGTTGACGCACATTGCCACGCAGTCCTGACCGATCGTGTCGTGCTTGTCCATTAAGAACGCCACCCGAAGCTTTGTTCCAACCCCGTCTGTACCGGAAACCAAAACCGGATTCTTATATCCCTTTGGAATTTCAAATAAGCCGCCGAAGCCGCCGATTCCGCCTAATACACCCTCAATAAAGGTCTTTTTCACATCATTTTTGATTAACCGGACTGATTCGTAGCCTGCTTCCACATCGACGCCGGCGCTTTTATATGCGTTGCTCATCCTATTCCTCCTATAAGCTCTTTACCATTTCTTTGATTCTTTCGTTTTTTGCCATAACCTCATCTGCCATGTCCTTTTTAAACTGACGGAGCAGATCCTTCAGATAGTCATATTTTAAGGACAGCATTTGTGCCGCTAAAATGGCGGCATTGTCTCCGCCGTCAATCGCAACGGTGGCAACCGGGATTCCCTTTGGCATCTGTACCATAGACAACAGGGAGTCCATTCCGTCCATTGTGGAGGATTTGATAGGAATACCAATCACCGGAAGTGTTGTAAACGCTGCTAAGACACCGCCTAAATGAGCCGCCTTTCCGGCTGCGGCAAGGATCACTTCAATGCCGTTCTCCTCTGCACTTTTTGCAAATTGCTCCGCTGCCTCCGGCGTGCGGTGTGCGGAAATGACGTTGACATCTGCGTCGATCCGGAATTTTTTCAGCATGCTAAGACAACCCTTTAGCTTTTCAAAGTCTGAATCGCTTCCCATGATAACGGAAACCTTTGGATTTTTCATAAAACTCCTCCTTTTTCTTGGGATGCCATGCAATCCCACCTGTGTCAAGAACTGTGATATCTAAGCGGTATGAAGCCGGTTTTAAGCGGCCAATACTATCTATATTATAATACGAAAGCGACGCTGAAACAAAGCATTTATCCTTATTTCTGGATTTTTCTACTCTTTGACGATAGGAAAAGAAACTGGAAACACAAAATTTGTTGATTTGTACCAATGTTTTTCCAAGGGAAAAAAAGGGCAAAAAAGCTGTGCAAAGTAACTGAATTTTGTGTTTCTTGAAAATAAATCTTGACAGAATAAAAAAAATATTTAAAATAAGGTTGTAATTTTTCAAAAGATACGATATAATTTAAGATGGTATTGTATGAATATAAGCAGAATAACAAAAGGGCAGGTGTCAGTATTATATGCTGTTTTCCAATATACGCTATGATGTCCGTGCGGTTTTAGAACGGGATCCTGCTGCACGGAGTGCGGCAGAGGTATTCCTTCTCTATCCCGGTGTCCGGGCAGTGTTTTGGCATAGAGTTGCGCATTTTTTCTATCTGCATAACTGGAAATTTATTGCCAGGTGGATTTCTCAGTGCTCCCGGTTCTGGACGGGAATTGAAATCCATCCCGGCGCAACGATCGGCAGAGGGCTTTTTATTGATCACGGCATGGGCGTGATCATTGGAGAAACGACAGTCATCGGAGATAACTGTACCATCTACCAGGGTGTGACGCTGGGCGGAACCGGAAAGGAAAAGGGCAAGCGCCATCCGACGCTTGGAAATAACGTGATGGTCGGGAGCGGTGCAAAGGTGTTAGGTCCGTTCACCGTAGGGGATAATTCCAAAATCGCCGCCGGAGCAGTTGTGCTTTCTGAGGTGCCTCCCAATTCTACCTGCGTCGGTGTTCCTGCGCGGATTGTGAAAAAGGAGGGGGTGCGTGTGGAAACCGATCTGGATCAGGTGCGGATTCCGGATCCGGTTTCTATGCAGCTGTGTACCCTTTCGGTGCATATTGCCGGCTTGGAGAAGAGAATCCGGGAATTAGAAGAACAAAAAGGAGTTGCAGAAGATGAAAATTTATAATACCATGACGAGACAAAAGGAAGAATTTGTTCCGATTGATCCGCAGGAGGTGAAAATGTATTCCTGCGGTCCGACTGTGTACGATTATTTCCACATCGGAAACGCGCGTCCGTTTATCATCTTTGATACCATGCGCCGCTATCTGGAATATCGCGGCTACAAGGTGAAGTTCGTGCAGAATTTTACCGATATTGACGATAAGATGATCCGCCGTGCGGAAAAAGAGGGGATTACCGTTCATGATCTGGGTGAGCGCTTTATTGCAGAGTATTTTAAAGATGCGCAGGCGCTGGGAATCCATAAGGCAACGGTGCATCCGCGTGCGACAGAAAATATTGACGCGATTATCGGAATTATTAAAACGCTGGTGGAAAAGGGCTATGCCTATGCGGTAGACGGAAATGTTTATTTTTCCGCAAAAAAGTTCCGCGAATACGGGAAGCTTTCCGGGCAGCCGCTGGAGGAATTGGAGGCAGGTGCGAGGATTGACGTAAACGAGCATAAGGAGGACGCAATGGACTTTGCGCTCTGGAAAGCACAGAAACCGGGTGAGCCGGCATGGGAAAGCCCCTGGGGCATGGGACGTCCGGGCTGGCATATTGAATGCTCCGCAATGGCAAACCGTTATCTCGGAAGGACGATTGATATTCATTCCGGCGGCAAGGATCTGATTTTTCCGCATCATGAGAATGAGATTGCCCAAAGTGAATGTGCAAACGGTGTTCCCTTTGCGCATTATTGGATGCACAATGGATATATCAATATTGATAATCAGAAAATGAGTAAATCTCTTGGGAATTTCTTTACTGTCCGGGATATTCTCAAAAAATACGATCCGGAGGTGGTGCGCTTTTTCATGCTTTCTGCGCATTACCGCAATCCGATCAATTTCAGCCATTTGCTGATGGAGCAGTCCAAATCTGCGGTAGAACGGGTTTACAACTGTATCGAAAATCTGAATTTCCAAAAGGAGAGTGCGCCGGAGCGTGAGCTGTCAGCAGAGGAAAGGGCTTGCAAGGATAAGCTTGAAGCCTGCAGGCAGGCATTTGTAGACGCGATGGAGGATGATTTAAACACAGCAGACGCATTAGCAGCCATTTTTGATATTGTTTATGCGGCAAACACCTCAATTCACGCGGATAGTGCAAAAGAGCTTGTTCTGGATGCACTTTCTGCGATCACAGAATTGGGCGATGTTTTGGGTCTGTTCCAGCAGAAAGAGACTGCGGCGGCATCGGAGGAAATTGAGACGCTGATTGCAGAAAGAAATGCTGCACGTGCAGAAAAGAATTGGGCAAAAGCAGATGAAATCCGTGACCGGTTAAAGGAGATGAATGTAGAACTAAAGGATACTCCAAACGGCGTGCAGTGGACGATCCGGAAATAAAGAGGTTGTGACAATGGAGAAAAGACCTGCTCAATATGCGCCCCTGACGCTTGCGTATCTGGGGGATAGTGTTTACGAGCTGTATGTGCGGTTGAGGGTGATTCGGGAAAATCCGGAGCTGCCGGCACACAAGCTGCATCTTAGAACGGTGCGGTATGTGAAAGCACATGCGCAGAGCAACAGTATGAAATGCTTAGAACCGCTTCTTTCAGAAGAGGAGGAGGCGATTTATAAACGCGGACGGAATGCAAAATCTGCAACCGTTCCGAAAAATGCCGATCTGACCGATTACCGCCGGGCAACCGGATTTGAAGCGCTGATCGGGTACTTAAAGTTAAAAAACGATGCCGGACGGTTAGAGGAGCTGATGCGGCTTGCTTATGATTCGGCGGAGGAATAGCATCAATTCAAAGGAGGAACAATTATGGAGAAAAAAAGATGCACAGAGCTTGCGATTATTGCGAACAAAGTGCGGAAGAATGCACTTTGCGCGGTTTATAGCGCGCAGTCGGGACATCCGGGAGGATCGCTTTCGGTTGCAGATGTTTTAACATTGTTATATTTTGAGGTTATGAATGTTGATCCGAAAAATCCAAAGGACGAAAACCGCGACCGTTTCGTGCTTTCTAAAGGGCATACGGCGCCGGCTCTTTACAGCGTTTTGGCAGAGCGCGGTTATTTTGGCACCGATGAAATTCCGACCTTCCGGAAATTCGGCAGCCGCTTGCAAGGGCATCCGGATATGAAGCATATTCCGGGTGTGGATATGTCTACCGGATCTTTAGGACAAGGCTTTTCCGCAGCAGGCGGTATGGCATTGGCAGGCAAGCTGGACAAAAAGGACTATCGTGTGTATGCCGTTTTAGGAGACGGCGAGTGCGAGGAGGGTCAGATCTGGGAGCAGGCAATGTTTGCAGCGCATTATAAGCTGGATAATTTAACGGCATTTGTGGATTTTAACGGCTTGCAGATTGACGGAGATATCCGCAGCGTAATGAATCCGACTCCGCTGGACGAGAAATTCAAGGCATTCGGATGGCATGTGATCTGGGCAGACGCGCATGATTTTGACAGCCTGATGTCTGCGGTGGAGGAAGCAAAGAACACGAAGGGTCAGCCGACGGCAGTCATTATGAAGTCTGTAAAAGGAAAAAATGTTTCCTTTATGGAAAATCAGGCGGGCTGGCATGGAGCAGCGCCGAACCAGGAGCAGTATGAGCAGGCAATCGGTGAACTGGACGCTTTGATCGAAAAATTAGAAGCAAGCTTATAAGGATAGAAGGAGAAGTTACCATGGCAAAAAGAGCGACAAGAGAATCTTACGGTGCGGCGCTCGCACAGTATGGCAAGGATGAGCGCATTGTTGTCTTAGACGCGGATTTATCGAAATCTACGAAAACAGACACCTTTAAAAAGGTATATCCGGAGCGGTTTATTAACTGCGGTATTGCAGAGGGCAATATGATGAGTGTTGCAGCAGGCTTGGCAGCATGCGGAAAAATCGTGTTTGCATCCTCCTTTGCAATGTTTGCAGCAGGGCGTGCCTTTGAGCAGATCAGAAATTCGATCGGTTATCCGCATCTGAATGTAAAAATCGGAGCAACCCATGCCGGTATTTCTGTGGGCGAGGATGGGGCAACCCATCAGTGCTTAGAGGATATTGCCTTGATGCGCACCATTCCAGGAATGGTGATTATGAATCCGGCAGATGATGTAGAGGCAATGGCATGCGTGAAAGCAGCAATTGACCACGACGGACCGGTTTATCTGCGATTTGGACGTCTGGCAGTGGAGGATATTAATGCGCCGGACTATCATTTTGAGATGGGAAAGGGTGTACAGCTTGCAGACGGCTCGGATGTTACGCTGGCGGCAACCGGATTGATGGTTGCAGAAGCAATCAAGGCAAAGGATCTGCTTGCGGCAGAGGGTATTTCTGCACGAGTCATTAATATTCACACCATTAAGCCGATTGACGAGGACATCATTGCAAAGGCGGCAAAGGAGACCGGCGCAATTGTTACCGCCGAGGAGCATTCAGTCTATGGCGGTTTGGGAAGTGCAGTGGCTGAGGTTGTTACAAAGACCTGTCCTGTTCCGGTACAGATGGTAGGCACAACAGAGTTTGGTGCGTCCGGAAAACCGGCAGTGCTGTTAGAAGCATATGGCTTGACTGCTGCGAACATTGCGGAAAAGGCAAAGAAGGCGATGGCTCAAAAACGAGCATAGATTTTTTGAGAGGGTTATGATGAGACGATTATGTTTAGTATTTTTTAGTTGTTTTCTGATTCTTTGGGCATGCTCCTGCGGGAGTGAGCCCAAATCCTCCGATAAGGATACCTGGGTGCAGCTAAAACCCGGTGAGCTCCTGTCTGCGGAGGAGGTACAGACTATTGCGGGCTATCAGCTGATTGGGGAGGAAACGCTGGCACGGCAGAAATCAACTGTAGTATATCAGAGTGACCCGGTTGGAGCTGCAGATCCTGTGATTGTGGATGTGTACCAATATAACGGGAGAACAAGTGAAGCCCTGATTCGTCAGCAGTATGAGGAATGGAAAGAAAAACGCCCCTCGGCACAGGAGATCGATGGGTTTACTGGTGTGGATGCATTTTTAGCATATCCGTCCTTGCATCTTTATAAGGACGGTATCCATGTTGTAATTACGGCTGGCTCCGGATCGGATGAGGCGCAGGCAGAGCTGCTGCAAAGACTTGCAGTTCCGGTTCTGGAACACTTAAACGCATTCTTAGAAAAGCACCCAACCGATCATGATTTGGCAGGAGATCTGATAAAAACATGATTTTAAATGCAGCAAAAACCGCAGAAATACTACGTTTTTCGAGAACGGAATTCCTTTATTAAAAAAAATAAAAATTTTTTAAAAAAAGTATTGACAATCGTTATATTATCTGCTATAATATTTATTGTTGTCACGGTGATTATCAATGGGAGTTTAGCTCAGCTGGGAGATCGTCTGCCTTACAAGCAGGATGTCACAGGTTCGCGCCGTGGATCTCCCACAACTTATTCTTTATGAATAAGCGCCGT
>RQCD01000117.1 GCA_008668455.1 Clostridia bacterium | reverse complement strand
AATTTATTTATTAAGTGTGATTGAATCGTTTGCATGCTTATAAATTTAGATCAGATCGGGAGATTATTTCGGCGGCATTGCCGGAGAATCAGACACTGTGATCAAAAAAAGCGCTGCAAAATGCACGCTTTCAGGAGATAGCTATATCGGAGGCATTGTCGGTAAGGGAAAGGATTTATTCAATAATTATTCTCTGGTGAAGCTTGAGAATTTTGATGAGTATGCCGGAGCAGTCGCAGGCGACGCGGACGGGATGTTAGCAGAAAACTATTTCACCAATGAGGAGCTTGGCGGTGTGAACAGCATCAGCTATGCGGCAAAAACCAGACCGGTTTCCTATGAGGAGCTGATCGCACTCCCGGGGGTTCCGGATATTTTCCGCACCTTTACGCTGACCTTTATGGCAGAGGATAAGTTAGTAGATACGCTGACGGTGGACTATGGCGCAAGCCTTTCGGAGGAGGAGCTTCCTAAAATTCCGGCAAGGGAGAACTGCTATGGAAAATGGGATACAGAGGACTTTACCAATATCAAAGCCGATATGACGGTGGAGGCGGTTTACGACGATTATATCACCTCTATTGAGAGTAAGGTACAGGCGGAAAACGGCTTGTCGGTAATTCTGGCAGAGGGCGAATTTTCGGAAAAATCGGATATCGTTCATGCGGAGTACGACGAGAAGGAATTGAAAAAATCCGGCATGAAACACGTGATCTCTGCATGGAACTGTGAGGTGACCGATAATGACCGGGCAGATACTACCATCCACTATGCCATGCCAAGGGAATATAAAAATCCAAAGGTGTATGTCAAAAAGGACGGAGAATGGAAAAAGTGTAGCGCGGAGTATGACGGGAGTTATTTAGTGTTTCATCAGGATCGGGACGCAGAGGCGTTCTGCATTTCGCGCGCATTCCCGATAAAGCAAGCAGTTCTGGCAATTGTTCTCTTGACGCTATTATGCCTTGCGGCAGTGTTTGGTAAAAAAATGAAAGCGTATATTCCGAAAAAGGGATAATAAAAAAGCACGCGTCAGCGTGCTTTTTTGTTATTTGATATTCTTTTTCTTTAAATAATCCTTTAACCGGTCAAAGGTCTCCTGGCTGATGTCATGCTCCACCTTGCAGCTGTCCTCATAGGCAATATCCTCCGAAACCCCTAAGGCGATCAGCGCTTTTGCAATGACCTCATGCCGTTCGTAAACCTTCTGCGCAATGGCAAGACCTTTTTCGGTCAGCGTAATATTGCCGTCATGATCCATTGTGATATATTCTTCCTCGCGGAACGATTTCATCGCGACAGAAACGCTTGGCTTTGTGAAATTTAATTGGTTTTCAATATCAATACTGCGTACATTGCCCTTTTTCCGCTTTATCATGAGGATAGCCTCCAGATAATTTTCCGCGGATTCCTTGATAACCATAGTGACACCTGCTTTAATATGTAGTATCTTTATTATATCATATAATCGGCGAAATGTCAAATACTTATACCAATGGATTTTCAGCTTTCAGATGAAATTTCAGAAATTTCAGAAACAGCCAAAATCTGATCTTCGTTCAGCTGAAAGAAGAATGGTATATCAGGCTTTCCGCTGGCATAAGTCTCAAGATACTTTGAAAACGCAGTTTTATCCGTGGTTGTATATTCAAGATTTTCTGCATTAGCGCCGACAAAGCTTTTTTCTTGGTCAGAAAATCGGAAAAGGGTATTCGGACTAAGAGTATATGTCTTTTCATCCTCCTCCGGATGGTAGATGAAATAGCCATCCGGCATTCTGTCGGTTGTCAGGGAAAGAGTACGGATTCTTGCAGTATCGTTTGCAGAGATGTATTCTGCCGGATCAATTGTTACCGTATTCTCATCCATTGAAATAAGGTATCCGCACAGCTGATCGCAAGGCTTTGCCGGTTCGGCAGAGGATAGAATCTCCAACTTCCCGTCCCTTACCCAAAAGGTCAGAATTTCGTTTTGCGTATAACGCGCACCAGTGCTGTCGGTCTGATAGTAGGTAATATAGCAGAAGCTGCCGCAGGCAATCATCTGGTAGGCGGTTGTCCATGGACTGGAAACCCCAATAATATAATTCCAGTTATCATTGCCGATAAGAGCTTTTTGATTCTTTACAAACTCCTGCTTCATTTGCTCTGACATTAGCTCGTAGCGTGGTTTCCCGTCGCGTGAGATCAGTGCGTTTGCCCAATCGGATAATCCGGAGAGAACCATTGGTGTTAGTTCGCTGTCGTAAATAATTAAATTTTCTGCAAAGGGCAGTTCGGCAGAAAGAGTGTATAAAAGCTCGTAGGGGATAAAGGTTTTTTCATTAATCAGACGCGGAGAACTGAACAGTGAGATTTTTTTTGCAGCGTCTCCATCCTTGTGATAGAGTGTGATTTCATTTTTGTTGATAGCAAGCCGGATGATTGCATGGTTTTCTGTGTGCAGCTCCATAGATTGATCTTCGTGCCATATAAGCTCTGAAGCCGGGGAAAGCTGTTCTAAAAAACTTCGGAGCGGAAGATAGATTTCTTGATTTTCGCTCCGAAGCTTTTCAGACAGGGTGATTGTATGATCATGTTGCATGAGCGAAAGCTCTGATCCGGACAAGTCTAAAACAGGCGGACCTGCAAACGTTGTCATAGGCAGAAGAATAGATGTACACATGGCTGAGAGCGGGATTCGGAATTTTTTCATAAAACAACTCTCGTTTTGTGTTT